>JALETS010000268.1 GCA_022781395.1 Lachnospiraceae bacterium
AAAGCTGGCACTGTGATGCCTCATGGCACCCCAGAAGCTGTCAGCATTACCGCGCAGATCCTCTCTGTAATCATCGCTATGCTTCTGCATACCTGTCAGGAACCAGGTAACCGGCTCCATAAAAGCATCATAATTCATGACAGTATCCCATTCATTGCCCTGCAGCCAGTCTTTTGGGCATCCATAATGCTCTGCCAGAATAATGGCGTTGGGATTGGCAGTCTTTACCGCTCTACGGAAGTCCTGCCAGAACTGATGGTTAAATTCCGGGCTGTGACCTAAGTCTGCTGCCACATCCAGTCTCCAGCCATCGGCATTATAAGGCGGGGAAACCCATTTTTGTGCAATATATAATACATAATCCCGAAGCTGCTTAGAATTCTCATAGTTAAGCTTCGGCAGGGTATCATGTCCCCACCAGCCGTCATAGGAGCCATTGTACGGAAATCTGTTATCATCATAGAACTGAAAATAATCATGATAAGGGCTATCCTTGGAAATATAGGCCCCCTTTTCATATCCTGGAGCATTCTCATAGATACGCTCTCTGTCCATCCATTTATTAAAGGAACCGCAATGATTGAAGACACCGTCAAGAATGACCTTCATTCCTCTTCTGTGAGCCTCCTTCACAACCTCTGCAAAAAGAGCATTGCTGGCTTCCAGATTCTCTTTATTGGAAACACGATCAATATATCTGGTAGCAAAACGATTCTCATTCTGCTCCGGACGAAGCAGCTCACCCTCGTCATGCACAATTTTACCGAAATGCGGATCGATATAATCATAGTCCTGAATATCATATTTATGATTGGATGGTGAAACAAATAGCGGATTGAAATATATGACATCAACACCCAGTTCCTGCAGATAGTCCATTTTGTCAAGAACTCCCTGCAAATCACCACCATAAAACTCTCTGACGCCCATGGTTGCGGGATATTTATTCCAGTCATCGACTTTTACTGTCTTATCGCCAATATACTGGTATTCATTTGTCAATACGTCGTTAGATGGGTCGCCGTTATAGAAACGATCCACATAGATTTGATAAAAAACCGCCCCTTTAGCCCATTCAGGTGTCTTAAATCCCGGAATCAGCTGGAAATGATAATACTCGTTGACATCCTTACAGACTCCTCTGGTATCATAATAACAGGAGACCTTACCGGTTTCTACCTGAAAATAATAGGTCAGCTTTTCATTCTCTAACTGAACGGAATGTGAATAATAATCGAAGTATTCATCCGATTCCGTCTTTATCATAATATGTTTTTCGCCTTTACAGATAAAGTACACCCTGTCGACATTATTCCTGGCAGAACGGAAATGAATAACAACCTCTCCATATGCACTGGGTTCCGGTGGACATACATAATCCTCTGTCATATCAGAAAACAATGCTTTACGATTAAATACCGGTCGCATACCCGCTATATACTGCTGATTTTTCTCTGCTCTTTGAAATTGATTGATATCCATATCGTACAGGCCTTCCTCTAAAAAATGCGAAAATATACAGTATTATTGTATACTATATATTGTAGATATTCAAGATATTAAACGATTTCGAATACTATTTTTATGCATAAGGCTATAGGAAAAGTAAGAGAAAAGCATATTTATAGAAATGGACAGTAAAAAAGACAGCTTTTTGAAGGCTGTCCTTTTTAGAGAAGGTATTTCTTTCTTATGGGGTATAGCAAAAAACTATATAATGTATTGGGGGGTTACAAGTAGTATAATAGCATAGCCCCTACTCGTCCACAATACCAAGGATTCACAAATATTACAATTTTACATTGTCATTTTTGTGCATTTTATACAATTATACTTCTGTTCCTATCGTAGCACCGGGTTCTTCAGGCTGTGGATAGTAGGTATCAAACAATGCCTCAAACTCTGCACGATTAATCTTTTCTTTCTCTAACAGAAGCTCTGCACACTTGTGCAGTACATCCTCATTCTTCAGGATAATGTCTTTAGCTTTCTGATAGCAATCATCAATGATAGCTTTGACTTCCTTATCAATTTCACCGGAAATCAGCTCACTGTGATTCTTGGCATGTGCCAGATCCCTTCCGATAAATACTTCATCGTCATCATCATCATAATTAATCACGCCTATATTATCGGACATACCATAACGGGTTACCATAGACCGGGCTCTCTTAGTTGCCTTCTTAATATCGCTGGAAGCTCCTGTTGTGATATCATCAAATATGATTTCCTCGGCAATACGTCCGCCGAGAGATACCATGATATCCTGAAGCATTCTGCCTTTGGTCATGAACATTTCATCTTTTTCAGGGAGAGGCATCGTATAACCGGCTGCGCCCAGTCCCGTAGGGATGATAGATACCGTATAAACAGGTCCCACATCAGGCAGCACATGGAAAAGGATTGCATGACCCGCCTCGTGATATGCCGTAATCTTCTTCTCCTTATCGGAAATGATCCTGCTCTTCTTCTCAGCACCGATGCCAACCTTGATAAACGCTTTCTTAATGTCTTCCTGCTTCACAAAAGCACGTTTATCCATGGCCGCATTGATCGCAGCCTCATTTAAGAGATTTTCCAGATCTGCCCCTGTAAAGCCGGCAGTCGTCTGCGCAATCTGCTGTAAATCCACATCATCACCAAGAGGCTTATTCTTGGCATGTACCTTAAGAATATCTTCCCTGCCCCGCACATCAGGCGCTGCCACCGTAATCTTACGGTCAAAACGTCCCGGACGGAGAATTGCCGGATCTAATATATCAACACGGTTGGTCGCTGCCATCACGATGATTCCTTCGTTGACGCCGAATCCGTCCATCTCAACCAATAACTGATTCAGGGTCTGTTCCCGCTCATCATGGCCTCCACCCATACCGGTACCACGGCGTCTTGCTACCGCATCAATCTCATCGATAAAGATAATACAGGGTGCATGGCGTTTAGCCTCTGCAAACATATCACGTACACGGGAAGCACCTACACCTACGAACATCTCCACAAAATCAGAACCGGAAATACTGAAAAACGGTACATTTGCTTCGCCCGCAATAGCTTTGGCAAGAAGAGTTTTACCGGTACCGGGTGCACCCTCTAACAGGACACCTTTCGGAATCCGGGCTCCTACTTTCGTAAACTTGCCGGGATCTTTTAAGAATTCCACGATTTCCTGCAGTTCTTCTTTTTCTTCCTTAAGTCCTGCCACCTGTCCTAAGGTAATCTGATTCTCGCCACCCATGGTAAGCTTGGCACGGCTTTTTCCGAAATTCATCATCTTGCCGCCACCACCGCCTCCGGCATTCTGGGCATTCATCATTACAAAGAAAAATACACAGACGATTACCACGATCAGAATCGGAAGAATACTGTTCAAAAACCAGCTTTCTTCAGGAACATTTTCCACCGTGGGGTCAATGTCATAGCTTCTGACCAGTTGCTCCATTTCTTCCACGTCTGTCACATAGAGAACCCTTTCTTCTCCACTCTTTAATGTAATTTCCAAAGAGCCTGTAGGCGTTTCTTTATTGGGACAGATATTGACAATCGCAACCTCATTATTTTCAAGCTGCTTCTCAAACTGACCTCTGGTGTAGCCGTTATGCTGTACCTGCAAAGTTCCAATCCAGACCGTAAATAACAGTAATCCGACAATAACTATAAAATATAAATAAAAGCTTCTATTATTTCTACTCAAAGCAAACCTCTTTCATCAATCAAATTTCACTACACCGATATAAGGCAGATTACGATACCGCTGATCATAATCCAATCCGTAGCCTACCACGAACTCATCCGGGATTCGGAACCCTGTATAATCCACCTTAACATCTACCACTCTTCTCTCCGGCTTATCTAATAAAGTACAGAGTTTGACATCCTCCGGCCCTCTGTCTTTCAGCATCTCTAACAGATAGCTCAGAGTTCTGCCAGAATCCACTATATCCTCCACTACAAGCACGTGCTTGCCGGCAAGAGGCTCATCTAAATCTTTTACTATTTTAACAACTCCGCTGGATTTGGTATCCCCACCATAACTGGATACAGACATGAAATCTAAGGAAACAGGTATTGTGATTCTCTTGGCAAGCTCACACATAAAGAAGCTGCCTCCCTTTAGCACACATACCAGATGTACCTGTTTACCCGCATAATCTTTAGAAATCTGATCTCCGATCTCCTGAATTCTCTTATCGACTTCTTCTTCGCTTAACAAAACCTCAATTCGCTCTGACATTACGCCCTCCTCTTAAGCATACCTGTAAAATACGCTTTGTACTTTCATCCACTTTATAATACTGACTGATACGATATCCCGGTATCCACATAATATGTGCTCCATCAGCCAGTAAATACATGCTTTTGCGCTGCATCTTCGGGATTTTCTCGTTGATCATATATTGCTTGACAGACTGGGTATGGAGAGAAGTATCAATAGTAAGATAATCTCCCTGCTGCCTAGTCCGCAACAATAAAGACGTTGTTATTTTATCATAATCAAACCATTTCGTATATCTATTTTCTGGAATATTTTGCTTCACATCACAAAAAATTCGCTGATATACATCGGAATCCTGTTCATATACTGTAAAAACAAAGTCTCCTGTGCCCGCTATGGAAAGCTCCACCGGTGGTTTAATCTCATATATCCTGTCGCTGTTTAACCTCTGTTCCGAAATTATCCTATTCTTTCCGAGCGGAACTTCTTTCCCGATAAGATAAAACCTGTCATATTCTTTATAAGCCACGACATCGCACGGAAGGAACATTTCTTTGCTGCCCTCCTTCTGCATCAACTCTTTGAGCTTAGCAATATGCTGTCTGGTAATATCTTTCCGATGGGGAATCATCTGTTCCAGACAACACAAAAGTACTCTTTCAATCATAACCGGATGCTCTTTCTTTAACCGGTCTGTCCGAATGCACAGGACGTGACCTGTTCCCTGCTGCCCATCCCTTGCTTCTATATCATTCCCGCACTTCTCCACACAAATTTTATACAGTCTCTCTGTCTGTTCTGCCAGATAATTTTCCGTTTTAAATAAATCATCTGCCAACTCATTCATATGCGATACTGCTCCTTGGCAAATCTCCTTCTCCGCATAAGGAAGCACGTGATGCCTGATCTTATTACGGGTATAAGTGTCCTCTTCGTTGGTACTATCTGTACAATAGGTCAGATTATTTTCTCTAAGATATAACTCTATCTCTTCTCTTTCCAGACACAGAACCGGCCGGATTACCGATTCTCTCACCGGCGAGATGGAACTGATTCCCTTAATCCCGCTTCCCCGGAACATATGAAACAGCATTGTCTCGGCCCGATCATTGGCATTATGGGCAACAGCGATCTTACATGTTTCCTTTGCTTCCCGCTGTTTCTCAAGTATTTCTTCAAAAGCCTGATACCGCAGAATCCTACCCGCCTCTTCCGAAGATAATTTCTGTTCCTTTGCGTAGCTGCCCATATCCACTTCTTTCAGGAAAAATGGTATACCAAGCTGTTCACACAGCTGCTCTGCATAAGCCGCATCCCGAGCCGCATCCTCACGAACCATATGATTGACATGTATGGCAATCAGACGATACGGTATCTCCTGTTGCAGCCGCCATAACAGATGTAACAGGCAAACCGAATCCGCTCCGCCGGACACACCCACAGCCACCAGATCTCCCGCTGTTATCATTTGATGCATCTCTATATACTGTTTCACTTTATTATATGTAATATCTGCCATCTTAAACCTGTTTGCTTCCCTTTAGTAATCGCCCTGATTTTCCTAAACTTGTATCTTTATTCATTATTATGGTATTTTTTGCTACGAATTGCAATCTTCTGTCTGATCCCAGATCCCTGTCACTAACACCGTCATGTCATCTCTGATCTGTCCATTGCTCTGTTTAATACAATACGCCAGAATCTGATTCGCTATCTCTCCCGGGCTGGCATATTCCATTCTCCCAATAATTTCCGGCAGAACCTCTTCTCCTATTCCCTGTGACAGCGCATCCGTTATCCCATCGGACAGCATGATGATATAATCTCCATTCTGCAGTGTCCTGCTAATGCTTTCCACTTCCATCTGTCCGAATACTCCCAACGGAAGATTCTGTGCCGACAGCCTGTCCACCAGATTTCCTCTTTTGATATAGGTACAGGCAGCACCCACTTTCACAAATTCACATTCTCCTGTATACAAATTGATATCACACAAATCCAGAGTGGACATATTCTGTTCTGATCCTGCTGCCGATAACGCTCCATTAATCATCTGAATCGCTGATTCCATACGAAATCCCGCTGTCAGGAAGCTTTCCATAATCTCAATGACCCGCCTGGAATCTTCACAAGCCTTTTCACCGGAACCCATCCCGTCAGAAAGAAGTATCATCATTTTCCCCGTATCTGCTTCATAGAAAGAGTAATTATCCCCGGAAATCTTCTCTGTCTCTTTGACAGCCTTGGCAACACCTGTCAACAAATGATAGGCCGGTTCTTCCTGAAAATAATAAGTATTATAATTTCTGGTCAGATACATGGGCGAATTCTTGGCTGCGCACAGTCTGACATTCATGGCTACCGAAATAAAATCTGCCACATCATCTACAGAGATTTGTTCGCTTTCTCCCAGCTTCATATATTTGTCACCCATATATTTCATGGTGAGACTGATTTCCGTATGCCCATCCTTATGTTCCATCTCAAAAAAATTCTTGAGAGAAATGCCGGATTCCCGTAGTATTCTGGACATTTGTCTAAATCTTCGTTCCCCCATAGGCCGGTAAAGACAGGTCTCCTTCGCCACCTCAGCCATAATATGCGCTGTTTCCTTAAGATGTTCTGCCAACAATTCCTGATTTTCCTGTAACTTTCTCTGCCACAAATAATCCTGCCTGTCCACTATCATGCCTGTTTCATCGCTGTCCGGGGTCTCCTCTTCACCCTCAAACAAATCTGCCAGATCCCTGAATGATTCTGCATA
Source organism: Lachnospiraceae bacterium (assembly GCA_022781395.1). Lineage (GTDB taxonomy): Bacteria > Bacillota > Clostridia > Lachnospirales > Lachnospiraceae > UBA3282. Next base: position 6,978 of record JALETS010000268.1, read on the forward strand.
AGACAGAAGTCTCTGCCTTCCATACTCCGGTATAATCGTTACAATATTATCGTCTCTGACCTCCGCCTGCTTTTTCATGACAATCCTCCATTCCTTCTTTCACACTATCGTCTTTAATCAATATATGTGAGGATTGTCCGAATTATTCCAGTATGCTTCAGGCTCTCCCATAACATGAAAAAAGTTTCGCTCGGCAGCGAAACTTGCAAGAATCTCCTACGTCGATTCTTGTTGGCCTCGCACTACATACGAGCAATTTCCTATTACATGAAAAAGCAGATCCCGGATTATAATCCACAATCTGCTTAATTCTCATCTTTAAATATAATCTCGCCTTCATATACAAGCCCAAGCTTCTCTTTCGCAATCTCTTCCACGTACTTCTTGGTCTGTGTATATTTCTCATATTCGGCTATCTCTTCCGTTCTTGCCTGCTCCGCCTCGATTTCTTCCATCAGAGCAGCTTCCCTCGCCATATAGGTTTCGCGCTTCTGCCGAAGCTCCACACTCTTAACGGTAACCACGAGTAACATCATTAACACCACTGTGGTAACTAAAAGCATGCCCATCCTGTTCTGGCGCTTTTTTCGATATGCTGCTTTTCTTGCCATGCTGTTAATGCTACCCCCTCTGACACGAGATTTACCGTTTACATAAAACCATTTTAAGCATTTTTATGCAAACCGTCAACCGCTTTTTTACAAATTCTTTACTCTTTTTCAACTTTTTCTGTACGAATCGAACAAACATTCTGAGCCCAGAAAATGCGTATTTTAGCGGTTTTAGCATAATTTGTATGACACGAAAAACAAACCACATTATCTTGTGTATGCACGTTGACATAATGTATACAAACCGATCTTTTATTACAGCTTTATAAAAAAGCATCCCAAAGGTAGCCCCCACTACGGCAAACCATCTCAGGACACCATTATTCTCTCTATAAAGCATATAGAAAACACCGATTCCACAAGCAAGCCAAAAGACAGAATCCTCTATGGATACCAGAATAGTACCATGCTTCACCAGCTTTCTAAGAATCAATATCCAGTCATAGACAAACGTAATAACCAGACCTATGAGAATAGAATGTAGAAAAAAAGTAATCTCCCGCACAATGTCCTGACTCATATTCTATGATTTCCCCCGGAATCTTACTTAAATAGTTTCGCTAATAGTGATTCACCCTTTGCGCTGTATCCGGCCGTTTCTGAATAGGTAAAACTGTCAATGCGACCATCCACATCTACTTCACCCTTATCCAGGGATAATCTGCTGACATGCAGTTCTGTCCCCTTAATCATCAGCATTCCCTGCTCAGTCTCCAACAAAATTTCATTCACGTCAAAGGAAAGTACGTCATTGACACCACTGATATTACATGTCCTTCTGTTGGTAAGCATCAGCTTGTGCGGTTTTCTATTCACATTATTCAGATCTTCCATACATGCCCTCCCACAAATTGGTACTGATTCAATGTATGTCTGATCTTTATCAAATATTCCCTTTATTCCATTTTTATGTCAGATACCGGAATAATTCTTTGGCTTCCTCCTTGCGTACAGTCTCCTGCACATTCAGAACCTCTACCTTAACTTCCTTATTCCCGAACTGGATCGTAATGATATCTCCTGCCTTAACGTTTGCAGATGCCTTAGCGGGCTTATCATTGATCAAAACCCGCCCTGCATCACATGCCTCATTGGCCACGGTACGACGTTTGATCAGCCGGGATACCTTTAAATATTTATCTAATCTCATTTCCTATCATACCTTCTTCTTCAAAATATTAGTCGGTTGGACAGCTCCAACATAAAGAAAAGCCTGTATGCATTCACATACAGGCTTTCACAGACCTTGTTCAATTATGCGTTAAGCATATCCTTTAAAGCTTTACCTGCTTTGAACTTAGGAGCTTTGGAAGCTGCAATCTTCATAACAGCACCGCTCTGAGGATTTCTTCCTTCTCTTGCTGCTCTCTTAGAAACTTCGAAAGTACCGAAACCAACTAACTGTACTTTACCGTCTTTCTTTAACTCATCTGCAACAACATCTGTAAATGCCTTTAATGCTTTCTCTGCGTCTTTTTTGGATAATCCAGCCTGATCAGCCATAGCTGCAATTAATTCTGTCTTGTTCATCTTGAACTCCTCCTCTTAAATGAGTTTTCATTTTGTTTTTAGATGTTTCTCTTTTGAAACGCCTATACATATATATAGCCGTTTTTTCTCTTATTGTCAAGCTAAAAATGCCTTTTTTACGGCATTTTCTCCGACATATGCTCATATTTATCTATTATGTCCTCAATCCGGTCTGTCAAAACCTGTTCCTGTGATATTTTATAGATTCTGGCAATATCTGAAAGTTCTATTAAGGCATCCCCTATGATCTGTTCCAATTCCTTGCTGTATGCCTCCGGCTCACAGGTTTTCAGCGCATCCACAGCCTTTTGCAGCATCTCAACGTCCTGTTTGTAGCTGTTTCCCTTTTCATAGAACTTATCAACCTTCTTTAACACCTTGGGTGCCCTTGTCAAAGCCGGAAGTTCTTTCGGTATTTCCCGCAAGGGTGAGGATATCCATTCTTTATCCTTCTTCTCTTCCTTCTTAATCTCTTCCCAATTGGTCAGAACCTCATCCGGTGTATCGGCACTGCCTGTTCCGAACACATGAGGATGTCTGCGAACCATTTTACGGCTGACTTCATCCACTACATCCTCCATCGTAAAAAGCCCTTCCTCGGAAGCAATCTGTGCATGCATTACTACCTGCAAAAGCACATCTCCCAGCTCCTCCCTCATATTCTCAGGATTACCGGTCTGATCAAAAATCCTGATAGAAGCAACCAGCTCCGCTGCCTCCTCCATCATACAGGGCTTCAGACTTTCATGAGTCTGTACCTTGTCCCATGGACAACCATTCTCACTTCTCAGTACCTTAATAATCTCCAACAGCTCTTCATAGCTGTATTTTTTATTATTCTGCTTGTCCATCTCTTCTGAACCGAACCCTTCCCATTGTCTTTTACATAAACACTTTAATTAGTATGTGTTATTGAATTATCGCTGATAGACTCTCCGGAACCGCCCTCAGTTGTTCCTTCCCCGGAAGACTCACTGGATGTGGAACTGGACGCAGAACTCGTGGTAGTGCTGTTATCTGACGTTGTGCCGGAATCCACACTGGAGATAGTACTCGTGTCCGCACTGGAAGAAGTTCCGGAGGAACTGCTGCTATTTCCGCTGACCGTACCGGTACTGGATTCTTTCTCAAGATCCGTGAAAGAATAGGTAATATCCTCTCCGTCGTTATACAGATAAATTGTATAGCTCTTGGTCTTATATCCGCTCTTGCGCAATGTAATCGTATGACTTCCCACCGTCTTATTGAAACTTACCGGTGAAAGACCCATATAGTTGCTATCCAGATAAACTTCAACATTCTTGGGGGAATCAATATATACTTTATTATTCTTGGTCGCACTGATCGTATTCTCACTGATACTGGACTGATCGTTAACAGGTGTATTTACCGTTTCATCCTTGTTAATTTCCAGACTGTTCTCGCTGATACTGCTCGTATCGTCCTCCTCTTCGTGTTTCTCCAGAGTAAAACTGATGCTTGCTTTCTCAGAACCGACCTGAATATATTTTGTCAGGGAATCATAACCTTCCGCTTCCAGATGTACCTGATGAATGCCATAGGGAAGCTCCACCGCCCTGTCAGTATCAATCAGTTCACCATCTACTGTTACTTCAGCATTCTCCGGTGTGACATTGAACAGAATTTTGCCGGTCTTATCTTCGGCAATCTCTATATCTCCCACATCCAATACAACTTCCTTGTCTCTCTCAATGACTACTTCTTTCTTACAACTGACACCATCATTGGTCAAAAGCACTTGATAGCTTCCTTCCGGTACTACCAGAAGCATATCCTCGGTAATCTCTTTGATCACACTGCTGCCTACTTCAATCCAGCCGCCCAGCAATGCCTGATCGTTCTTCAGACGCAGATAACCATGTCCCTTGTCTACAGTAATACTGTATATCTCATGATCAATACCGGAAACTGTAATCACATCCTGAGACACAACATCCATTACTTCAGTGCGTCTCCCATCTGACAAAACGACTGCATTATCCGGCAGAGAATATGTAGAAGACCCAATACTGGCAGTTTTATTAACTCCACCCAGGTCATAATTCTCTACATGATCGTACACCCATGCCTTAGGGGACAACTGTATACTGGCAATTTTTCTTTTTCCTTTCAGGAAATTCACATCTACCACATCTCCGGCCCTCAACTGGGAAATCGACATGGGTCCATCGTATTTATCTTTAATATAGGTAGCTCCATCGTAATACAGGGTATACTGCTTACCTGTAGCCATATTCATAAAACTTACACAGCTGTTGTCTGAATCAACAGACATTACCACAGCCGTATCTGCCGAATCATAGCTGCCCGCCGTGGTTACCGTAAATCCGGTATCAACAGCATTTTCTTCCTTGCCCTTAGCCAGACCAATATTACTTGCCTCCGAGGCACAGCCGCTGATAAGCATCGCCATAGTCATTATGACTGCAACCGCCTGTAAAACTCTTTTGTGCATCTTAACCCTTATCCTTTCCAAATAATAACCAACCTTACGGTCTCAATATACTCTCCAGAAAAAGCTGCTTCTCCCGCTCCTGTGCAAACAGCTTCTCTATTTTCTCCATATTTCTGTCAGGAATCCAAGCCTTGCCTGTATTATAATAAAAATTTACAATCTTCCAAAATTTCTCCGGATATGCAAACCGGTAATAAAGCTGGCTGTAATCCTTGTCTGTCAATGGTCTTTCTCTATTATAACTCTCCAAGAGCATATCCCCAAGTGTTTGCGACCAATTATTTTTCTCTAACAACTTACGCAGGAATAAATATAAGTCCCTCACCGGATAATCTCTTACGCATTTCTCAAAATTGATGAGCACGGTACCTGCTTCCGTCTGAATAATGTTATGATACTGATAATCCCCGTGACATACAATAGGAAATTCGTAAGCGTCTTCCTCATAGGCATAATACTGCAATTCCTCGGTAATTTGCAAGGCAATATCCAGAAAATAGTCATAATGCTTCATCAGATAAATCTCAAAATCTGTTTTCTGGCTTTTTTCCCGCAGAAATCTCCTTACCTTCTTTAGCTCTCTGTTATGCTTTTCATATTCCTTTTCAATATGACAAACCGGCTGCTCCTGCAGTATTTCATATCCCGATAAATCAGAAACCTTATGCAAATTTGCAAGCGTCCGCACTGCCTGACCGCACTCCTGCTGGTCCCTGTGATTACACTCCCTGCCTTCACAATAAGTCTTGACTATGTACGCAACTCTATCCTGATCATAGACGATCATTTCTCCTTCCTTCGTTCTCAGAATAGACTCCACCCGGACTGCGCCGCTTTCCTTAATATGCTTTAACAGATAATCCTGGAATTTAACTTTCTCTACCGGACCGGCATACTCTTTCATAATGAGCAGACCCTGATCCGATTCACACAGAATCGCGCCTCTTCCCTTCCAAGTGCGATTCACTTCTATTTCATATTGATCTAATAAACTGACAGCTCTGTCATTCACACGAATACCCCCCGCTTTCTCGTCTATCCTATCTTATGAATAGCGTTGGGAAAGTATGA
>JALETS010000271.1 GCA_022781395.1 Lachnospiraceae bacterium
TACGGTACAATAGAAGAGATGAACGCATAATGGAACGTAAGAAGCATAGAAACATAGGGCTTGAGATTGTTGTCATAATGGCATCTGTCTTAGGCCTTATGCTGTTATTATATTTTGTAATGATCGTATCGTTTCAAAGTGGAGCCACGTCCAGTAATGTGACGATGCGGATGGCTTCGCAGATCGCAAGGAGGATCTTTGAGAATCCGACACAGGATCAGATTGAGACTACCAGTCTGATGATTCGTTATGGAGCGCATCTTGGACTGTTTTTTGTGGTGGGACTTGTGACAACTTTTGTCAGTATGGTCATCTTTAAGAAATATTTTCGTATACTTGGTGTGATCGGTTCCGGTGTGGTATGTTACATATTGGCATACTATACGGAATATTATAAGCAGTTTGTGGAGGGAAGGCATTTTCAGATGTCAGATGCTACCTTGAACTGGTATGGAAGTGTGGCAGGCATAATCTGCATGGTCGGGTCGTATTTCCTGAACCGGCTACTTGTGAAGCTGTCATCGTAGTTTATTCGAGCGTAAGGTGTAGCCGGAGATGACTACACCTTTTTTATGTGATAGGAAATTGCTCGCTGCCGAGCGAAACTTTTTTACTCGTTAGTATTTACTTTTGTAACATCTCCAGATCGTGATAGAAGGTAGGAAAACTGATATTGGCCAGTTCCTTATCCTCCAGTGTGGTTTCGCCGTCTGCAAGCAGGGAAGCAACTGTGAAACTCATGGCGATTCTGTGATCCATATATGTCTTAATGAAGGCACCGTGAAGCGGCTTGCCTCCTTCGATGATCATGCCGTCGTCAGTTCCTGTAATATCAGCACCCATGGCGGTCAGATTTTCTACCATTACATCAATTCGGTTTGATTCCTTTACCTTTAATTCTGCAGCATCTTTGATTACTGTAGTACCTTTGGCGGCGGCTGCCATAATGTTAATAATCGGAAGCTCATCAATCAGTGTAGGGATGATATTTCCCTCTATGGTAATGCCGTGCAGCTCGCTGGACTTAACCAGTAAGTCAGCAGTCGGTTCACCGTCATAATTCTCGTTTAACAAGGTAATATTGCCGCCCATGGAAAGAGCTACCTTTAAAATGCCGTCTCTGGTAGGATTGATGCCTACGTTTTTGATCAGAATTTCAGATCCGGGTACTAATAATCCGGCTGCTATGAAATAAGCCGCGGAAGAGATATCACCGGGAACTGTGATCTTCTGACCATGCAGCAGAGGATTAGGCTGAATGATGGCAGTTTTATCTTCTGTGTGAATATCTGCACCAAAATAGCGCAGCATGATTTCTGAATGATTACGGCTGATAGTCGGCTCCGTGACTCTGGTTTCGCCGTCAGCGTACAATCCGGCTAACAGGATAGCCGATTTGACCTGAGCGGATGCCACTTTAGAATGATAATGAATACCGTGCAGGGGAGCCCCTTTAATGTGCAGGGGAGCACAGTCGTTACCGTTTACACTGGTGATATCGGCCCCCATCATGGATAAGGGCTCCATGATCCGGCGCATAGGTCTTTTCTGGATGGAAGCATCTCCGGTCAATGTGGTTTCAAAATCCTGAGCTGCCAGAATACCGGAAATCAGTCGGGTAGTAGTGCCGCTGTTTCCTGCATCCAGTACACAGGAAGGCGCTTTCAGACCGTGCAGTCCTTTACCGTGGATCAGGATGCGTTCCTTTGTGTTATCAATTTCAATTCCCAGCTTTCTGAAACAGTCTATCGTAGAGAGACAATCCGCTCCCTGCAGGAAGTTGGTCACTTCTGTTGTTCCTTCTGCCAGAGCACCGAACATAACGGCTCTGTGGGAGATGGATTTATCGCCGGGAATGGTAACTTCCCCTTTTAAAGGATTCTTTTTATTCAGCATGGCAGTTTACTCCTATATTCGTTTTTACTTTGTATGAATACTGTACGCATTCTTACGCAATATTTCGGTGGCAGCCATCAAGGCATCTTTCCCATAAAATTCAATGCGCAGGGCACCTTCGGCCAGCTCTCTGTTGTGATTGATTCCAATATTCTTAATGCTGACGTCATGTTCTGCCAATAAAGCGGCAATGGTAGCAATAGAACCGGGTTTGTCTGCGATATCAATAGTCAGTACATGTTCTGCCTTGATGGGACCACTGGATGCGTTAATAAAAGATTCACGATAGTTTCTGGCGGTATCAAAGAAATCGTAGATGTCATCTGCCCGTCGCTCATCAAGACAGTCAGCTATTTTATTCAGGTTGTCTATGTAATCCCGTAACAGTCCGGTAATATTTTCTGTATTGGTCAGGCAGATTTGCTGCCACATTGTCGGTGAGGATGATGCAATTCTGGTAATATCTTTGAAACCACCCGCAGCAATCATTTTCATGACGCCCTCCCTGGAGTCGGCATTTTTTACCAGATTAACCAAAGATGCCGCAATCACGTGGGGCAGATGGGAGATGGCAGCCGTTACATAGTCGTGTTCCGCATAAGTCAGGATTAACGGAATGGCACCGATGGAACGGGCCAGGGTCTGATAGGCAGATACCTTTTCCTGTGGAACCGTATCGGAAGGAGTCAGGATATAGTATGCATTTTCCAGTAAGGATGCCTTGGAATTCTGATATCCGAACCGCTCGGAACCTGCCATGGGATGTCCGCCGATGAATTGCTCTGTTAAGCCCAATGCTTCGATGTGTTTATGTATGCCGGTTTTTACACTGCCGACATCAGTCAGAATCGTGTCTTTTGACAAGTATTTCTTTAACAGAAGAAGGTTTTCATCATTATGGGACACCGGGGCGCATAAGAATATATAGTCACAATTGCCGAAAACTTCGCCAATGGAATCAAAACCCTGGTTGATGACTTTTTCTTCCAAAGCAAGAGCCAGTGAAGCTGTGTTGATATCATATGCGATTAACTGTGCTTCCGGTATGTTATTGCGGATGGCTTTGGCGATGGAACCGCCAATCAGCCCAAGCCCGATAAATCCACAAGTAAGACTACTCATCCTGTGCTTCCCTTCTGTAATTCATATTTTAATAGATATATATGTAAAAGCTCATTCGTTAGGCATTTCACATGTATTAATATAGCATTTAGAGGCCGGAAAAGCAAGAATGGCTCAATACGATAAAATGTGTGCAAAATGCATAATTGATATTGAAATTGATAATAAAATTTAGTAAAATATACTTACAATTTGTGTTTCCGGAGAGAAAATAACAGAATTGGAGGGTTACATGATATGAATGTTTACACAACGGATAAGATTCGTAATGTGGTTTTACTGGGGCATGGGGGCTGCGGTAAGACCAGTCTGGCAGAAGCGATGGCGTACCTGTCCGGCATTACATCCAGGATGGGAAAAGTAGATGATGGTAATACCATCAGTGATTTCGGGAAAGAAGAGCAGAAACGCCATATTTCCATTGCAACTTCTGTTATTCCGATTGAGTGGGGAGGTGTCAAGATAAATATACTGGATACACCGGGCTTCTTTGATTTTGTTGGAGAAGTAGAAGAAGCAGTCAGTGCTGCAGATGCAGCCATTATAGTAGTGTCCGGTAAGGCGGGGATGGAAGTAGGTACAGAGAAGGCGTGGGAGTTATGTGATAAGTACAAATTACCCCGATTCGTATTCGTGACGGATATGGATATCGACAATGTATCCTACAGGCAGGTTGTGGAGCAGATGACTGAGAAATATGGTAAAAAGATGGCGCCGTTCCATTTACAGATCCGAGAGAATGAGAAGTTCGTAGGTTATATCAACGTGATTACTGAGCAGGCTTATCGTTGGGAAGGCAAGGAAGTCGTAGAATGTGATATGCCGGAATACAGTAAGGAAAATCTGCAGATGTGCCGCGATACACTGATGGAAGCTGTGGCTGAGACCAGCGAGGAATTTATGGAGCGGTTTTTTAATGGAGATACTTTTTCAGAGGCAGAAATCAGGGCGGCTCTCCGCAATAATGTCATTGATGGAAGTATCGTACCGATGTCCATGGGCTCTAACGTGTTATGCCAGGGTATCTATACGCTGTTAGATGATATTGTGAAATATATGCCGAGTCCGGAGAATCGGGAACTGGCAGGTATTGATCTTAAGAGCAATGAGATCTTTGAAGCAAACTTCGACTTTTCCAAACCGAAGTCGGCTTATATTTTCAAGACGATTGTGGATCCTTTTATTGGTAAATATTCGTTGATCAAGGTTTGTTCCGGTGTCTTTAAGAGCGGCGATACCATTTATAACGACGAGAAGGAAGTGGAGGAGAAGATTAGCAAGCTCTATGTGCTGCAGGGTAATAAGCCGATTGAAGTAAGCGAGCTGCATGCCGGGGATATCGGAGCCATCGCCAAGCTGACGGCAGCGAGAACGGGGAATACATTATCCACCAAAGCAAGGATCATCCGCTACGGTAAGACTGAGATTTCCACGCCATATACTTATATGAGATATAAAGCCAAGAATAAAGGTGACGAAGATAAGATTGCACAGGCTCTGCAGAAGATGAAGCATGAGGATCAGACCTTGTGGATCGTTAATGATGCGGAGAACAGGCAGTCACTTCTGTATGGTATGGGTGATCTTCACCTGGAGGTTGTTGCCAGCCGTCTGTTGAATGAATATAAGGTTGAGATAGAGTTATCAGATCCTAAGATTGCCTATCGCGAGACGATTAAGAAGAAATCGGATGTGGAGTACAAGTACAAGAAACAGTCCGGTGGACACGGACAGTATGGTCATGTAAAGATGCGTTTTGAAGCCTCCGGTGATCTGGAGACACCATACATATTTGAACAGGAAGTAGTGGGTGGCGCTGTGCCGAAGAATTTCTTCCCGGCAGTGGAGAAAGGCTTACAGGAATCTGTTGTAAGCGGACCGCTTGCAGCGTATCCGGTGGTAGGTGTGAAAGCAATTCTGTATGATGGTTCCTATCATCCGGTAGATTCTTCCGAGATGGCATTTAAGATGGCCACTATCCAGGCATTCAAGAAGGGCATTATGGAAGCACAGCCGGTACTGTTAGAGCCGATCGCAAGCTTACAGGTAACAGTCCCTGATTCTTATACCGGCGATATAATGGGTGATTTAAATAAGAGAAGAGGCCGTGTACTGGGCATGAATCCTGCGGGTGACGGTAAGACCGTGATCGAAGCGGAACTTCCGGTTGCATGCCTGAAAGGTTATTGTACAGACTTACGCGCCATGACAGGCGGACGGGGCGCTTATCGCTACGAGTTCGTCAGATATGAGCAGGCTCCGGGTGATGTACAGGAGAAGGAAGTGGCAGCAAGAGCCGGTAAGGTGGCAGCTGCTAATGCAGATGCCTGATAATTAATAGAAGGCAATGAAAAGTTAATACGACATGAGAGACGATAGCATCTGACTGAATCTTGTTATGAACAGAATGACAGGTTAAGGAGGTGCTATCGTTTTTTATGGACGTGATTTTGCTTACACGGCTGATAAGAAGTGCTGATAAGAAGTTGGATGAGAGAAGGAAGAAAAGGTTGACAAATCCGTGAAGTATAATAAAATTAGAAGAGTGTGAGAACATACAGAAAATACGTAATTTATCGGGCATGTTACAGGTGCCCGTAACAGAAAGGCATGGTCATAACAATGGCAGAAGTTTACAATCACAGAGAAGTGGAAGAAAAATGGCAGAAGGTGTGGGATGATGAGAAGGCGTTTAAAACATCTGATGATTATTCCAAACCGAAATATTATGCGTTGGTAGAGTTCCCGTATCCGTCAGGAC
>JALETS010000003.1 GCA_022781395.1 Lachnospiraceae bacterium
ATATCGGATGTGGTCTGGACAGCAGATTCTTAAGAATTTTTGATGGATGTATATACGGAATTTGCCGCAAAAGCATCCAAGTATAAAAATCCTGTTAATGATGTGGGAGTTACATCATTATGGGGAATTGACGATATTCAAAACGTGTTGTCCGATACTGAAATAGAATTTAAGAAGGAGCACTCATTCACACCCTCAAAGCTGGTGGATGAACTGAAGCCATTTGACAGAGTTCTTTTCAAAATGATGTTTACGGGTTCTGTTTACAGAAAGCTTTACCGCCTGTTGGAACTGGAGCTTGTTGAATGATCCAAGGTTTTGAGACAATGGAATTTAATGAAATAATAGTGGATGAAAAGGAAATAATCAGAAATTATGCCTATGGAAACAGAGAGATTACTATTAAGACGTTTTACTCAAAATGATGTCATTGCAGCACATGAATTGTTTAGTGATGAAGAAGCTATGCGCTTGGATGGAATGTATCCACCATTTACGAAATTAAAAGAAACGGAAGATAGAATAAATTCATGGATTCATTCAGAGAAGCATTTGGCGATTGAGCTCAAGGAAACAGGAGAATTACTTGGCTATATTGCAATTCATCCGGATTCAGAAGAAGGAAGAGAAGATACCAGAGAGTTGGGATTTGCTCTGGTTTCGAGATATAGAGGTAAGGGGTACATGAAAGAGGCAATTAGTGTGCTTCTGAGAGAGTTGGTTAAATATAATATAACCTATGTATGGGCATGTTGTTTCAAAGAGAATACAGCATCAGAAAGATTGATAAGAAGCCTGGGGTTTGAGTTTCAACAGGCAGGGGTATTCGATTCACCAAACGATAAGAGATATGAGTCACTCGAATTTAGAATTAAACTCAGAACGGAATAAAGATAATGACACATAAAGAAAAAGCATTGATGTATTTAGAAGAAATGATACAAGGAATAATATAAAAGCAAAAAAGTCGAGAAATCTGCTTCTGAAGGGAATATCATTTGATACATAACAAAGAAAGGAAGTGTATCAGATGTTAGAATTATTAGAACAAATAGCAATTCCCCGGGCAGTAGGGACTGAAGGAAACAAAGTAATTATTGAGTTACAGAAGAGAATGTTTGAAAAGAATGGGTATACCATTACAAGCCTGCCCTTCTCCTGTAAGGTATGGAACAACGGTAATTCCCGGATGGAGTGGAATGAGAAGAAGCAGAGTATAATGGCAAGTCCGTATTCGAAAGGCTTTTGCGGAGAAGGGAATGTCAGAATCGTAGAGAATTTAGAGGAGTTACAGGAGACAGACTGTGAGGACGTTATTCTGTTTCTGACAGAAGAACTGGCGAAAGAACCATTACAACCGAAGGACTATCCTTTTTATTATCCGGATGAGCATAAGAGCTGTATGTGTAAGTTCAGATAGAGAATTTTATGCGCGCTTACAGCTATTGTATGTGTGATGAGAAAGTACATGGATATGAATAATGACAACACAATTCCAATGGCAGCAGGAGTATATGATAAGGAAATCAACAATACAATTCCATACTATGAACAGTTGTATGAACAAACATTGGATGTTATTGAACAGTGTGATTATACGGAACTCAGCAGAGACATGGTAAGACAGAGGCTGAAGCCAAAGCACATAATTTAAGATGCGGAGTGAATTATTTTCCACTCACAGTATCTGAGCATATTGAACTGCTTAAGCAGACGGGGTTTGAGCATGTTCATGTATTTTGGTGCAGCTATATGCAAATGGGTATTTATGAAATCAAATAGCTGGTAGAAATGTGTGCATTTCATCTTCTCAATATGTATCTTATAGGTTTCTCTATTGTGAATTAGCAGAGAGGCGTTCATAATAATTCTAGCGTTTCAAATCAATATTCTGAGGATGTGACAGATGATATTCCATTGGTTTAAATAAAAATAAGCTTACAGTTAATAGAATTTGGAGGAGCATAGATATGAATCAGGATAAAATATATCATTTGGAAATGAAATTATGGGAAGCCGCAAAAAACAGAAATTCCCAGGCGTTTCTGGAAGTGGTATCGGAAACAGCGGTGATGGTATGCGGAGGATACAGATGTACCGGAAAAGAATATGCGGAAATAATAGCTCTATTTGATTGTGAGTCATACACAATTGACCATTTTGAAATTGTGAATGAGAGTGATGACAGTGCGCAGGTCCATTATGAAATTGATGTAGAAGTAAAGGATGAAGCAAACCGGGATATGGCGGGACTGTTTCATGTCACTACAACATGGAAAAAGATAGATAGTATATGGAAGGTTGTTTTTAATATGGATCAGCGAATATAGGAGCGAGGCTCATCTCTAACTGCAGTACAGTTTTATCGCAAAATGGGATATGCATATAAGGATGGTGTTACAACACCTGATGAATATGGAGTTGTCAGACTGGAGAAACGAATAATGTAAAATTAGATAAAAGACTAACTATTAAAAGTCAAGTCTTAAAATGATATTTTTTGAATAAAGTACAGAAATGTATTTTAGATATATTTTGAATTCAGTTGGAGTTCTTTGAACCTTGAAAACTGCATGACAAAAAGAGCATCGTGATAG
>JALETS010000016.1 GCA_022781395.1 Lachnospiraceae bacterium
CAGGATTACGAACAGATAGAAGATTCTTACCTGCCATACAGAATACTCCTTCTTTCCAAGCCGTACCCTGTCGAGAAGCTTCCCAAGTCCCGGAAAGCCCTGTAAAAAGAGCGAAATACAGGATGCTGCCGGAACCGTAAGGCAAAGAATCGTCAGTAACAATCCGGGAAGCTTCCCGATATCCGCAAGCACCGTACCATCACGCCGCATCAGACACCCCAACACATAGGCTGTTGTCATAAACAAGCCCCATATGGCGGCATGCCAATAAAGTCTCCTCTCCCTTTGCAGCAGAAAATGATAAATAACTACCGTAAACAGCACCACACCCATAAGCACCAGACATCCTAATACCGATCTGCTGTCCGGTAGCATTCCCCGCTCCAGATTTGCCACCAAGACTATATCTATGACAGCCACCAGAAAAGATATGCCGATTTTTATGTATTTTCCCTTTGAATGGATTAGCAAGCTCTTGTCCATACTCCATGTTCCTTCATGATTTATCAAATGCTATATTACAAGTCATCATTTACTTAATGTATGCATATAAACAGTGTACCATTTAATCAGGGAAAGAAAAAGTGTTTACTTTTCGACACAGGATTTGTATAGTAGATAACAAGACATGGTCAACCATGATTACAAAGAAAGAGGCGCAGACATGTTTCGTTTATGGGCTAAGGAATTCAAGAATAATCATATACTGAAGGATACCGTCATTGAAGACGGCAGTGATGATACACGTACACACAAGGTATTCCATGCATTGGAACAGGTCTGCTATCAGTTTGATTTAGGACAGCCTATCTGGTTAGATGCTACCATTCAGGAATTCAAACGCCATGATAAGGCCAGATTTACCAAAGATAACTTTATCGAAGCAATTGATTTCGATTATCTGGAAATCCACGTCATTGAGGAAGATTAATTCTATTCCTTTGAATTTCAAAATATTTGCATAATTTATATTGACTTTGCATAATTTAGGTAGTAGTATCATAGTATCTTACATGTAGTTTTCAATACTACTTCACGTGTTTTTCAAAGCATTGTGTGTAAGAGAGAAACGAGAGCACCGATTCATTTCTCATCGGATGCCTTGAAATGAGGAAAATTATGAAAAAATGAAAGGTGGTAATTTTATGCAAATAACAATTCGCGAACCCGGAAGCGCTATTACTCATTTTGTTGCAATGCTTCTTGCAATTTTTGCTTCCACACCACTTCTTGTCAAAGCAGGATGCACTGCCGGTCACACTTGCTTTATTGCCATGCTGGTCTTCATGGCAAGCATGATCGCTCTGTACGGAGCCAGTGCTCTCTATCACAGTGTCAATGTCAAGGATAACGTGTTAAAGGTTTTCCGTAAAATAGACCATATGATGATATTTGTCCTAATTGCCGGTTCCTATACCCCGGTCTGTCTCATTGTATTAGGCGGCAAATTAGGTTATGTACTGTTGACCGTAGTATGGGCCATAGCCCTGATCGGTATGACGATCAAGGCACTCTGGATCACCTGCCCGAAATGGTTTTCTTCTATTATCTACATTGCCATGGGCTGGGTTTGCCTTGGTGTCTTTGGCCAGTTATGGAATACATTACCTCACAGTGCTTTCCTCTGGCTTCTGGCTGGCGGTATCATCTACACCATCGGCGGTGTGATCTATGCGCTGAAGCTGCCGATTTTCAATAACCGGCATAAGAACTTCGGTTCCCATGAGATCTTTCATTTGTTTGTTATGGGCGGCAGCATCTGCCACTTCATATTTATGTATTTGTATGTGGCTTAATCATACAGAAAAAAGCAGCGAATTACTTCGCCGCTTTTTTCTTTTTATGTATAATCAGCAGTACTGCCATCAATGCTGCGCCTGCTGCCGCAACAAGTATCCGGGTGGAGTTACTTTCCTCTGAGACAATACAATACTCTGCCTCTTCTCCCTGCATTTCTACCTGAATATATTGTCCATATTCCAGATAGGATATCTCCTGCCATTCCCCATCCTCAGTCTTTACGAAAACTGCCTTGATTTCCTCATACGGTCGGTACAGACGAAGCTTGGAAACCGCTTCTGCACCAAGATCCGTGTTACAAACCTTGACCTCATATACCGTGGCTCCGGTTGCATGCTTAATACCCTCTTCTTTGGCCTGATCAGCAGTCCATTCGGACACAGATACCTGCAATTTCGCCTCATCTGTATAGAAACCGTCAATATATGCATAAGGTTTCTTAGGCTCTCCTGCTTCTGTCACAAGCACCGTTTCTGTACTCGGCAGGGTTGTAATTGTATCATTATATTCTGCTTCCAATGTCATATTGGCTTCCATAATCTGATCCGAAACATCAGGCCACTTACCATAACTTCCCGCCACCTTCGGTGTCTCCGGAAATGTAACACCGGAAAGAGGTGTTCCGTATTTTACTTCCATTTCCTTTACTACTCTGTCCTCGGTCACAAAAGTAATCTTCAAATGTCTGAACTCTATGGGCAGTCCTACCGTCTCCAGGATTTCCTTGTAAGTAACCGGCTGGGCAACTCCTGCATAGCTGGCAAGGTCAAGACCACTCAGGCTGCTGCTTACAAAATAGTTATTACTGATATCCTTCTGATAATCAGTCCGTTCATCTTCTTTTGTGGAGATCCATCCGGCAATAGCGCCTTTATGAATGGCATCCTCGTCAATCAAAACCATGGCACAACAATCCCGTATCTTAGAACCGGAGCCTGCAATGCCACCTACATACTGTGCGCCGTCCAATGAAGTCAGTGCATAACAGCTTTTCACAAGGGCATTGGACTCACCGCAGATACCACCGATATATTCTCCCTCGGTGCTTTCCACTCTTCCATAGCCTTCACTATTTGCCACAATACCC
>JALETS010000046.1 GCA_022781395.1 Lachnospiraceae bacterium
GAAATAAGCGGACCCGATAGTCGATAATCAAATCCTCTTATTGTTCGATCTGTCTTGCGACAGCTTTTCGCTCAGGTTGGCACCTTCCTTAAAGGGGTTGCCGTGGCTTCACAGATCCTATGTATCTCCACCACTCTGAATAAGAGAAAAATCACAATATGGAATTTTCATATCTGCAATATCTGTAGATACCTTACACCCTGATATCTATTCTGTCAATACATCCTAATGCATTATTTTATCATTTTAACCGACCTTAAGTTTAAACTTCTGCAATTCTCTTTCGGTAGCGATCTTATCAATCTGGGCACCCAGTCCCTGCAGCTTCAGATGGAAATCCTCATAACCGCGCTCAATATACTTAATATCATCTACGGTTGTGATACCGTCCGCCGCCAGTCCGGCGATTACAAGTGCAGCCCCGGCTCTTAAATCAGGAGCGGTAATACTTGCACCGGTATATTTCTCCACACCGTCAATGATAGCTGTATTGCCTTCTACCTTAATATTAGCTCCCATACGGGTCAATTCATCCACATACTTGAACCGGTTCTCGAAAATACTCTCTGTCACAATACTGGTTCCTGCAGACAGACCTAAAGTCACTGTAATCTGAGGCTGCATATCTGTCGGAAAGCCCGGATAAGGAAGGGTCTTAACATGCGTATGACCTAACGGTTTGGATGCGACTACACGAACTGCATCATCCGATTCCTCTACCTCACAGCCAATCTCCAGAAGCTTTGCACTGATAGACTCCAAATGCTTCGGAATGACATTCTTAACGGTCACATCTCCTTTGGTAACCGCCGCAGCAAACATAAAGGTTCCTGCCTCAATCTGATCCGGAATAATACCATATTCCGTACCATGCAGCTTGGAAACACCCTTGATACGAATCACATCCGTACCGGCACCTTTAACGTTAGCTCCCATACTGTTTAAAAAGTTCGCTAAATCTACTACATGAGGCTCCTTTGCCGCATTTTCAATGACAGTCTGTCCTTCTGCCATCACTGCAGCCATCATAACATTCATGGTAGCGCCGACAGTTACCACATCCATATAGACATGATTGCCAAGCAGCTTCTCTGCCTCTGTAATAATAAGTCCATGTTCAATTCTTACATCGGCTCCCAATGCACGGAACCCTTTGATGTGCTGATCTATCGGTCTTAAACCGATATTACAACCTCCCGGAAGCGCCACTTCCGCCTTCTTATATTTACCTAACAATGCTCCCAATAAATAATAGGAAGCTCTGATCTTCTTAATATAATCATCTTCAATCACCAGATCATGAATCTGGGATGCATTAATCTTTACTGTATGTCTGTCAATCCGGTTAATCACCACACCGATGCTCTCCATAGCCTGCATCAGTACATTTGTATCCCTGACATCCGGTACATTCTCTATTAATACGGTCTCATCCGTCATGATTGCAGCAGCCAGAATAGCCAGTGCAGCATTCTTAGCACCACCGATTTCCACCTCGCCGACTAACGGATTTCCACCTTTAATCGCATATTGTTCCATTCCGTTAACATTGCCTTTCTCAAACCTGCATAAAAACGTACAGGCGCAATCACTAATACCCTTATTCAAAAAATACTAAACAATTTATCTATCAGTATACCATATTTTCCGTATTTGTAAATGGTAAGATTAATTTAGGTATTGAAGCGGGTTTACCTGAGAGCCGTTAATCAGAATCTCAAAATGCAGGTGTGGACCCGTACTTACGCCCGTATTACCACTCAGCGCAATCTTCTGTCCCTGGCTTACCGTCTGACCCGGTTTTACCAGAACCTTACTCAGATGACCATACCTGGTCTGCCTTCCATCTGCATGATTAATGTAAACTACATAACCATAGCCACTTCCCCATCCTGCCTTTACAACAGTACCTGCAGAAGATGCCATGACCGCAGTTCCTACCGGTGTCGCCCAGTCAATACCCTTATGATAGCTGCTTGCTCCTCTGGTCGGGGCCTTACGTCTTCCGAATGTAGATGACAGACGCCCGCCGGAAATCGGCTTCACATAGGTAGGCGGAATCTTGGTACCCCGTTCCACGATTTTGGGTACAGCCTCATAGGTAATCTCTTCTTTTAAGATTTCCCGGCTCACTTCTTCATTATTACGATAGGACACATCGGCTACTACCTTACGATGACCGGCAGACGGCTCCTGCAGAGTCTCTGTCTGTGTGGTATACCATTCGTCATTATCCACATAGATTACCTCTGCCTCATAGTCCTCTTCATAATACATTTCTTCTGTTCTCACAACAGACAACTCCGGTTCCGGCACTGTAACGATCAACTCGTCTCCCACACGGATCGTTGAATTCTCGTTCTCAATCGTTTCATTCATTGCAATCAGATCTGCCAGCGGAATTTCATTTTTCTCCGCGATCTGAGACAGGGTATCTCCCGAAACCACTTCATAAATCTGCTCTTTTTCCTGTTCCTTTGTTACTTCCTCGATCGCCTGTTCCAAAGATGTCAGTTCATAATCCTGCAAATAGGATTCCACCACTTCAACAGTATCACCAAAGCCAATGGTTAACAATCCCAGCTCATAGTCGGAAAAATCTTTCTCGACAGCAGGTTCAATATCTGCAAACATTTCATCCAAAGCTGCATCAATTCCCGCACTGGTCATGATCTCCTGTGATGCTTCCTTTTCCTCTTTCTGTTCCTTAGTGGAACAAATCTGGGTAGTCAGTACATTCAGTTCTCTGTTGCCGTCCAGAACCAGATCCACATAATATTCACGTTTGGTGTCATACTTATCAATAGATGCCTGCAAAAGAGCCAGTACTTCCTGCGTGCTGGCAAGATTCACCGTATAATTATTAATCTTTACCGTATAAGAACGATTCAGTGTTTCCTTCACACTTCCACGAAGCGCCGTAACCATATTGGCAGTGATATCTTTTGTATCATCTACAGCACCCCAAAGCACTTCGTCTCCTTCGTAGGTCAGTTCACTATCCGCCAGCACCATTTCATCACTGCTTCCTGCCAGCTTCTTTCTTGCTGCAATCAGGCAGTCTTCTACCTGGTCCAGGTCTCCTGTAACGCCCACCTGCATACCGTTTAAGTAGACGGTAAAAATATTATTACCGGTGCTTTCCAGCTTCTCCATGCTCGGGAAGAAGAATACACTGACGATAATTGCAAGTACCGCAACTTTAATATATGCAATTTTCATCTTTTTATAATGTCTGCTAATCTTTTTCATGCAATTTCTGTTCCTTGTAACAAAATTGTAACATTTTATATTCTAACAGTATTTTTAGGAAAAGTAAAGTGCCGCGAAGACAACCTTCCCACAGCTCTTATGCGCATAGAAGAATTTACCAGGATATGCTATACTGAGACTATGAACAGAATAATCATGCACATCGATGTCAACTCCGCGTATTTAAGCTGGAGCGCCATAGAAAAACTTCATAACGGTTTCACGGTAGACCTGCGTACCATTCCAGCCATCATCGGTGGCGATATGGCGAAACGGCATGGTGTGGTACTGGCCAAGTCCATCCCCGCCAAAGCATACGGAATCGTCACAGGCGAGCCTATCGTCAATGCCCTGCGCAAATGTCCGAATCTGATTCTGGAATCCCCGAATCACGAATTATACCATCGCCGCAGTCGGGAACTGATGACACTTTTATCTGATATCTGCCCGGATATTGAGCAGGTCAGTGTGGATGAATGTTACATGGACTACACGCCTGTCAGCAATAACTATCCGTCCCCGGAGGCTGCCGCCGAATTTATTAAAGAACGGGTACAAAAGGAGTTAGGTTTTACCGTAAACATTGGAATATCCGACCGGAAAGTCTTAGCTAAAATGGCCTCCGATTTCAAAAAACCCAATCTGGTACATACACTATATTCCTATGAAATCCAGGAGAAAATGTGGCCTTTGCCGGTTTCCTCCCTTTTTATGTGCGGTCATTCCAGCGTAGAAACTCTTCGCAAACTGGAGATCATTACCATCGGTGATCTGGCCCGTTCAGACAGAGACATTATTGCCGCACACCTAAAAAGCCATGGTATCCTTTTATGGGAATATGCTAACGGCATTGATGATTCCGAAGTCTCCACTATACAGACAGAAGCAAAGGGAATCGGTAATTCAATCACACTAAGCCAGGATGCAGACGACAAAGAAACCGTTTACCGCGTACTTCTTTCCCTGGCGGAATCCGTATCCCTCAGGCTGCGTGACGCAGATCAAATTGCAGGCATGATCAGTACGGAAATCAAATATCACACATTTCAAAAGGTCACTCATCAGACTACTTTAGTGACCCCTACCAATCATACGGACACCATCTATCAGACTGCCCGCACACTATTCGATGAAATTTGGGATGGTACACCCATACGCCTCTTAGGCATCCGTTCTTCCAAGCTCTCCTCCTGTGAGGAACCGGTGCAGCTCAATCTCTTTGATCTGTCTGACAAAACAAAAGAAGACAAAGCCAATGCTCTGCCCTCTTCTCAGAAACAAGCCAAATTGGATGACGTCCTGGACTCCATCCGGAAACGGTACGGAGCAAACGCCATCATGCGCGGAAGCCTTCTTCCGCCTAAAAAAGATTAGTTTTTCTTCCTGTTTTTCTGCTTCTTAGCATTACTATTATTCTTAACAGTGGCATGCCTCCTGACACTATATCCAAAAGTGCCTATCTCTCTGCCTACCGACAGGTATCTGCCATGTGAATACACAAGCGGCTTGGAGGCATTGAGATGAAATCTTCCCTTCTCGTCTAAGTACTTCTCATCCACATGTACTGCCAGTACTTCTGCCAGAAACATATGATGAGTCCCCAAAGGAATCTTCTGCGTCACGCGACATTCCAGATTCACGGGACTTTCCTGAATCATTGCCGCCCGCACGTGATCGCCCTTCATCCGGGTCAGTTTCATTTCCCGCCATTTGTCTACGTCTCTGCCGCTTTTAACTCCGCAGTAGTCCGTGGCATATGCAAGCTGCTCCGTAGTCAGATTTATCACAAATTCTCCGGTCTCTTCTATCATATGGTAAGAATACCGCTCCGGTCTGACAGAAATAGAAACCATCGGCGGATCGGAACATACAGTTCCCGTCCATGCTACTGTGAATAGATTCTGTTTTCCCGCCTTATCTGCCACGCTTACCAGAACTGCCGGCAACGGATAAAGCATATTGCCCGCTTTCCATGTCTGTTTTCCCATTGCAAACCATACCCTTCCTTCAGTCTATCAAGGTACGTTCTTAAAATAATGTGGTAATCCACGGAAGCAGATTAATGACAATATCGGCAACCACACCAATCAAAATCAGAACAGAAAGCGGCAGCAAGGCTTTGCTTGCCTTATTCTGTACCTGACTGTTCTTCAATTCCTCTGTCTGCTTATTCAGCTCCTCAATCAGCGCTGCCTGCACATTACGATACACTTTCACATTCTCTTTATGAAGGAAATCATCGGACTGTCTGAACTTTTCCTCTAAAAGCTGTTTAATCTCTTCCAATGTCTGTTCACTGCCTTCAGCCTGCCCTTCAACCTTCCGGACACTATCCAACTTGTCCATGCACTCCTTCAAAACATTCTTAACCTCTGCCGCATTCTCGGCAGTTTTCAAATTAACCCGGCGAATCTCCTGCAACAGCCCGTCATAGGCCTGCAACTGTTTCTGCATCTGCTCCATCTTCGCTGTCTCTGCTGTCGTGTTGGCACGGATAATTTCCTGCGCATTTCTTTTCTGTGCAAGTTTATCAATAAAAGTATCCATTCTGTTTCCTCCAAACATGATCCGTATCTCTCTTACTTTCTTTTCCTATAAATTTCGAATATCCAAATTGCTTTACTGCATTTTATCATTTTTCCATCTTAATGACAACCAGAAAGTCAGTCTCAGCAGTCTTACCGGAATACTTGCCCCCGCCATCTCCTATAGCAATACTTTTCTGTGTCGCTTTACATATACGCGATTCATCTTTTGTGCATTTTATACAAATTCATCCCTTGTTTTTTTACACCTTTGTAAATATTAACGATAACTTTACATCATGTTCATACTTTGTTCATATTTGTACCGTATACTTTAACCATAGCAAACGAGAGAACATGTAATGTTTAATCATTACACACATAGATAAATTTTTTCATAATAGCCCAGATGCCGAAAGGTGTCTGGGCACTCCTCATTTTATAGGAAGATTCCTGTCGACTTCACTCTGCATATAAGCAGTTCCTATCATATAAAAAGCTGATGGCTTTGGTCTCAAATTAAGAGCATGTAAAAGTCATCAGCTTTATTTATGATCTGATTTAATTACGAACTAAATAGTGTCGTTTTCTTCATCCTGCTGTCCGATATGCTGGATCTCCTCATTCAAAGACAACATTCTGGCATCCAGTGCCGATACCATCTGGGCACATTCTACCAGCTGCTCCTTAATATGTTCCGGTGCATTGCCCTCAAATTTGTAATGGATCTTATGCTCCAGACTTGCCCAGAAATCCATGGCTACCGTTCTGATCTGTATCTCCACCTTCGTATCCGCAATCCGATCAGACAAATATACCGGCACAGTCACCAGCATATGATAGCTCTTATACCCGCTGGGCTTCGGATTAACAATATAATCCTTCACAGAAATTACCTTAATATCGCTCTGGTTACTGATCATCTCCGCAATCTGATAAATATCGGAAGTAAAGGAGCAGATTACCCGGATACCGGCAATATCGTTGACATACTTCACCATATTATCAATCGTGGATTCATAGCCATGCTTCTTCAATTTCTTAACAATGCTCTCCGGTGTCTTGATACGGGATTTGATATGTTCTATCGGATTATATCTGTGCACATGCTGGAATTCATCATTTAAGATCTCCAGCTTCGTAGATATCTGTTTTAAGGCCGAATTGTAAATCAGCTGCACTTCTTTCCAGCTGTCAATATCGCTGTCTCTGTCAATATATAATTCCATTCTGTTTCCATTCCCCCTGAACTACTATGTTTAAATGTCTGCTTCGCAGCCGCTTCCTTTTCTTTATGAAGTCATTATATCACAATTTATCGAAAATGTATATTTTATACAAAATTTTCATATAAATTTAATTTTTATTGTATATTTTCACAATTTATTTCTGCCAAATCTTTGTATATACAACAACATATAGCGGGCACCGTTACCACGAATGGGTACATGTAGCGTATCAGCACTGTAGGCGACAGCAGCAGCGTCAGATAATATACAACCAGAAACATTGCCGGAAGTATCAAACGATACTGTCGTCTGTAGATTGCCACCGCCAGATACAGGCATAGCAGCCACCAATAAAAGGCTGGTGCAAACAGTATCCTGATAACAGGTATCTTCTGATAGGCGTTCTCCGACACAATTTCTTCCATCATACTGCGAAGCCCCGGAAGATAACTGTGTTCTATGATCTCGCATCCCGCCGGCATGGTACGATTATCCGTGGACAGATAGCCGAAGCCGCTTTCCGTGCCGATTCCGTATATTTCCGCATGGGTTCTGTCCTCCAGAAACCAATAACCAATGGAATTATCCAGGAAGGCATCTATATAGGTCCGAGGATGCTCCAAGCCCAGTTGCAGCCATGTACGCAGGAATCCGACCGGATTATCATGAATGACGGCCCGCAGTTTTACCGGATCTGCCAGATGCGGATTGTAGGCAGCAAAGACCCATTCCGAGGACAGATAGGCATCCAGTTCCTGTCGCATCTGCGGCGATAAGGTTTCCTCTTCCTTCACTCTGGTACGTGCCATCTGCTGTAAAGGTATACTGAGCATTTCCCGCGGACTGCCATTCTCGGCACCGGTGGCTGCTTTTAAGCCCACATTTGCCACCACAAACAGCCCCAGCCCCAGAAGTGACATGAGAAGATACTTTTTGCATAACGCCTTCTCTTTACGCAGTCCGATACATACAACAGGCACACTGACAAGTAACGCATAAACCGCATTATTCCGCATCAGAAGCATCAGTACGGTAATCACCAGCCATATCCATATGTCTTTGCGCCCCATACCTGTCTCCCTCTGCCTATCACATACCATCCGATACAAACCGATCGTATACAGAAGCACAAGGGCAGAAAA
This sequence comes from Lachnospiraceae bacterium, assembly GCA_022781395.1. Taxonomy (GTDB): domain Bacteria; phylum Bacillota; class Clostridia; order Lachnospirales; family Lachnospiraceae; genus UBA3282. Next base: position 8,149 of record JALETS010000046.1, read on the forward strand.
CAGGACATCTTTGGTCGTGCTCAATGCCAGAATGGAATTGACAGGAAACAGCGCATAAAAAATAAGCAGGAGAATCCGCAGATATACGGAACTTCTCTTTTGATACAAGTAAGACAATGTACAGACAAAAGCTATCGCCATCAAAAGCATCTGTACCACAGAGTGCACTGCCATTCCCGCCGAATAGGAACCGAGCACATTACCTCCCAGCCGGAAAAAAGCCCCCAAAAATAAGGTATGCACCAAAGGGTGGTGAGTGCTGTAATCTCCCGCAATCACCTGATATAACTGTCCTTCCGCATCATAGGCAAAAACAGACGGATAATAAGCCAGAAATACAGGAAACCAGCACAGCAGGATTACGAACAGATAGAAGAT
>JALETS010000050.1 GCA_022781395.1 Lachnospiraceae bacterium
TACCCAGTCAAGCTGTAATAAGCTTTTCAGGAGCAGTTTGTTTGAGAAAATCAGATATAAAAAGGGAATCCTGAATGAGGACATGGAAATTCTGCCGAGGTTATTGGATGTGAGCAATGATGTTGTGTTACTGAACAAAGCAGTTTATCATTACATTAAGAAGCCCGGAAGCATTACGACTGCAGATTACAGTATGGAGCGTTACAGAGCGATAGAAGTAGAAAGAGATATTTATCTTTTGTGTAAAAATAAATATCCCAAATTGGAACCATATGCTGCTTATTATGAATTGAAGTCACTTTACGAAATGCTATGTAATTTGGTGAAATGCAGTAATCGCAGAGATTTTAAAATGCAGGAGTTTAAAATACGATGCAGAATACTTGCAGTTTTATTAAGATGCAATAAGTGGCAAGAATTAAGAAACCTGTACGGAAATGAAATGAAAGACTACTGTCTGGTGACATTATTAGGAAGTGAAACTATAAAGGCATTAGTACAGATAAAACAAAAAATTATGGGAAAAGCAACTGGAAGTAAGAACAAAAATTTGGAGAAGCATCATGATTAATGAATTTCGTAAAGCCTGGTTTGCATTAAAAAAGCTTTCTTTTATCCTTACCAAGGAGCAAAAGAGGTATTGTGTTCTAATCTTTTTCATGTCATTGGTGGCAGCCTTGTTTGAAACAGTGGGTGTTTCTGTGATCATTCCGGTTATCCAGGCGGTAGTCTCCACAGATGAATTAATGCAGCAGCCATATATGAGACCGATCATTGATTTTTTTCGTATCGAGACCAGTGTTGGGGCAATCATTCTGGTGTGCATCGGAGTGGGAATAGTTTACGTTATCAAAAATGCGTATTTTGTTATGTATTCCTGGGCTTCAGCCAGGTTTTCAAACAAAATTAGAAGAGAACTGGCTGTTAAGGTGCTACAAACCTATATGAAGCAGGGGTATATCTTTTTTGTGGAGAATAATTCGTCAAGATTGATCCGCGGGATCAGCACTGACGTGAACAGTGTTCAGGCAGTTGTGACGAATTTTTTCTCATTCATATGTAAAGCATTGATCATTGCCTGTATGATGTTGTTTATCATTATATCCAGTCCGATTATGGCTCTTTGGATCGTGTGTCTGATCGCATTTTGCTTTGTTGTTTCGCAGCTGATCTTCAGAAGACCTATGCGGCGCTATGGCGAGTCATCCAGAGAATATGCATTTCGCGCAAGTCAGGCTTCCCTGGAAGCGATTCAAGGGAATAAAGAAGTTCTGGTCTTTGACAGACAGGATTACTTTGTAAACGAATACCTGAAAAACATGATAGGATTTAATAACTCGGAAGTTCAAATGGCGGTTGCTTCAGTTGCACCGAATTACTTTATAGAAGTGGTTTGTATCCTGGGACTGCTGATTGCGGTTGCAATTCAAATTATTGTGACAGACAATCCCGGGAATTTGATTACCCAGATGGCAACGATCGCAGTGGCAGCTTTCCGTATTCTGCCTTCTCTTGGTGTGCTATTGGGAAATGTAAACACGATCGTCTTTAATGGACCGGGACTTGCATCAGCCTACGATACCCTGCAGATGGTAAAAGAACTGGAAAACGAAGGCTGCAATGATAATAAGCGAAAACAGACAGTTGACCGGGAAGTGCATTTGCAAAAGGAACTTGTCTTGTCAAACATATCCTATGCATATCCGAGAACCTCTAAAAATGTCATTGATAAGCTATCCATGACGATACCCAAGGGAGCTTCCGTAGGCTTTATTGGCTCATCGGGCGCAGGAAAAACTACTTTGGCAGATATTATCCTCGGACTTTTGAAACCGCAAAGTGGCGAGATACTCATGGATGGAACTGATATCGAAGAGATGGGAAGAGCATGGCACCATGTAATCGGCTATGTTCCGCAGTCTATTTATATGGTAGATGCGTCTATTCGAAGAAATGTAGCTTTTGGAATAGACGAGATACTGATCGATGATGAGAAGGTATGGAAAGCTCTTGAGATGGCGCAGCTAAAGGAGTTTGTGGAAAAGCTTCCGGATGGAATCCAAACGAATGTTGGAGAATGGGGCGTTCAGCTCTCAGGAGGACAAAGGCAGAGAATTGCGATTGCCAGAGCCTTATACAATGAACCGGATATCATCGTGCTGGATGAAGCGACAGCAGCACTTGACAATGAGACGGAAAACGCTGTTATGGAGTCAATAGAAGCCTTGCAGAAGGTAAAGACACTGATTATTGTGGCCCATCGCTTAACAACGATCAGAAAATGTGATACAATTTATGAAATTGCTGACGGAAAGGCAATCCGAAGGAATAAAGAGGATATACTTTCCATGAAGGAAAATGAAGGAAATCCATTATGACAGGAGAACACTGTGTGATAGGGGAGCATGTAACATTCGGAGAAAATGTTACAATCCGTCATAACTGTATTATTGAAGATGGTGTACATTTAGGAAGCAATGTCTATATTGACAGCAATACCATCATTCGAAGCGGTACAACACTGGGAAACGGAACAATGGTCGGTGCAAACTGTATCATAGGGGAATACCTGATGGACTTTTGCGTGGATCGGAAGCATCATGATCACCCGCTTTCCATTGGCGAAAACAGTCTGATCCGCAGCGGTACGATCATTTACGGTGACTCTCAAATAGGAGATCACTTTCAAACAGGGCATCAGGTGACAATCCGCGAAAAAACAAGAATCGGAAGCCATGTCAGTATAGGAACTCTGTCAGATATCCAGGGTGAATGTGAGATCGGTGATTACGTGCGGCTTCACAGCAATATCTTTGTGGCACCGCTTAGCAGAATAGACAGCTTTGTCTGGATATTCCCTCATGCAGTACTGACAGATGATCCCACACCGCCCTCAGAGCACTTTATAGGTGCCCACATTCATTCCTTTGCCATTATCGCTGCCGGTGCGATTATCATTCCGGGGGTTGAAGTGGGGAGCGACAGCCTTGTGGGAGCCGGTGCTGTTGTGACAAAGTCTGTTGAACCATATCATCTGGTAGTCGGCAATCCTGCCAGGGTTGCGGGAGATGTCAGAAATTTAAAAAATAAGATAACGGGAGAGCCGGCGTACCCCTGGAGAGAGCACTTTAAGAGAGCAATGCCATGGAGTGAAAGTGATTTTCAGTCATGGTATGAAAATCTAAGTATGGAAGAAAAAGAACAGTATCAACTGTTTGTCTGAAGCGAAAGAGGATAAAAATGGATGCGTACATGGTAACATTTCAGGAACATGGCGATGAGAGAGGAATGCTGGTGGCACTCGAATATGAGAAGGAATGTCCTTTTCCTATCAAGAGAGTGTATTATATGTATGACACCAAGGAAAAAGTGAGAAGAGGATATCACGCACATAGAAATCTGCAGCAGTTACTGATCTGCGTGAACGGGTCATGCAAGATTCATCTGGATGACGGGGAGGAGACAAAAGAAATCATTCTTGATACTCCCCAGAAGGGATTATATCTAGGTAACGGAATCTGGCGGGAGATGTATGATTTTACACCGGGTACAGTACTCATGTCACTGGCATCGGAGCTATATGATGAGACTGATTATATCAGAGATTATCAGCAGTTTATCGAGGAGAAAAAGAAGAATTTATGATACCTTTTGTTTCGTTTGACAATATGCATGATGAGATCAAAGAAGAGCTTGGTCAGGCATATAACAGAGTAATGGCATCTGAGTGGTTCATCCAGGGTGAGGAATGTAAGAAATTTGAGGAAGAGTTTGCAGAATACTGCGGAGCGAAATACTGCGTCGGCTGTGGAAACGGTCTGGATGCTCTTTTCCTGATCCTCAAAGCTTACGAAATCGGAGAGGGGGACGAGGTGATCGTTCCGTCCAATACCTTCATTGCAACGGCACTGGCAGTTTCCTATACAGGGGCTAAACCGGTATTTGTGGAACCTGACCCTGACAGTTATACCATCAATCCCGAATGGATCGAAGAGAAAATTACAGAACACACCAAGGCAATCATTGCCGTTCATCTGTATGGCAGGACAGCAGATATGGATCAGATCAGACAGATTGCGGACAGGCATCATCTGAAGTTGATCGAGGATGCTGCCCAGGCACATGGCGCAACCTACAAAGGGAAACGTGCAGGAAGCCTTGGCGACGCCGCAGGCTTCAGCTTCTATCCGGGAAAGAATCTGGGTGCACTGGGAGATGGCGGCGCTGTTGTTTCCGATGACAAAGAGCTGATCGATAAGGTAAGGGCTCTTGGCAATTACGGATCTGACTATAAATATCATCATATCTATCAGGGCCATAATTCCAGACTGGATGAAATACAGGCTGCCTTCCTTCGCGTGAAGCTGCCGTATCTTGACAAGTGGAATCGGGACAGGAATCGGATCGCGGACAGGTATCTTAAGGAAATTCACAATGAAAAGATTGAACTTCCGGAGAGAAGCCAATATGGCGACCATATTTATCATATCTTTGCAGTACGAACCGATAAACGGGAAGAACTGGAGAAATGGCTTTCCTTACACGAAATAGGATTTGGAAAGCATTATCCGATTCCCATTTACAGACAGCCTTCATATGCAGCTGCATATGAAGGAGAGACATATCCGATAGCCGATCGCATCTCAGAGAGTGAGCTCAGCCTGCCGATGTATTACGGAATGACGGATGATCAGATTGATAAAGTAATCGGGACGCTTAACAATTTCTAAAGGAAACAAAAGAACGGAGAATGAAATGCCGGAAAAGATACTTTGCTCTGTGCTGGTGGCAAGCTATAATCATGAAAACTATATCGAGGATACACTGGAAAGCCTGTATCATCAGACTTACCGGCATATTGAATTACTGGTATGTGATGACTGCTCCACAGATCATTCCTGGGACAGGATTCAGGAATATCTGGCTGATAAAAAAGACCGGTTTACCGATGTCAAGCTGATCAGGCATGAACAAAACAAGGGACTGGTAGAGGGCTTACTGGAAATGCTTGCACTCTCCACCGGTGAGATGATCAAGGTCATGGCGGGAGATGATATCTTTGGAGAAACCTATTTTGAGGATGTGGTACAGGCCTATCTTGAACATCCCGAAGATACCGTATTCCTTACAAACAGTTATCTAATCGGCGAGAATGATCATTTCAGTGATCTGAAAAGTAATCAATATGAAATCTATTATAAAGAAGCTCCCGATTTTGAACAGGAAACACTGTTCCGGAGAATGTACCAGGGCAACCTGATATTCGGAACCGGAATGGCAGCGCCAAGAGAGGTACATTTAAAATATGGCACCTTCTCCAGAAATAATATCGTGGAAGACTGGGAGTTGTGGCTGAAATGGTCATCTACAGGGAAGGTACGGTTCCAATATATTGATAAGCCGGATGTCTATTATCGGAAAAGTGCAGGCTCCATGACTTCCCTTGTAAAGAATGAGACAATGGCAAAGAGATGGTTTGCTCTTTTTGATGCCTGTGAGAACATCATCGACAAATATGGGACCTATTTCTCCAAGGAAGAATACGCTAAGCGCAAATGGGAGTATTTCCTGTATGAGGGAGGTATGATGCGGGCGTATCAGTTCGGGGATGAAAAGGAGCTGCTTCGTGGAAAGGTGAAGGAGTTCCTGAAAGAAAACGGGAAATATCTTCCTTTGATTTACCATATCAGATATTACAGGATGAGACTTAGAGGTACTATGGTGTTGCCGTAGAGAGGATAAAAAAGATGAAACTGCTGATACAGATTCCCTGTTACAATGAGGCTGAAACGCTGGAGATTGCATTAAATGCGCTCCCCAAGCAAATTGATGGTGTAGATGAAATTGAATACCTGATCATTGACGACGGATGCACGGACAATACAGTGGAGGTTGCCAGAAACTGGGGCGTGCACCATATCGTCAGCTTTACAAGAAACAAGGGACTGGCGAAAGGATTCATAGCGGGACTTGATGCCTGCCTTAGGAACGGTGCCGATATCATCGTCAACACAGACGCAGACAATCAGTACTGTGCCGATGATATTCCCAAGCTCATCCAACCGATTCTTGAACATAAAGCGGATATCGTCATCGGAGAGAGACCAATTGATGAGACGGAGCACTTCTCCTTACTTAAGAAAAAGCTGCAGCATCTGGGCAGCTGGGTGGTAAGGAAGGCATCTCATACCGATATCCCGGATGCCCCCAGCGGGTTTCGGGCGTTCAGCAGGGAAGCAGCAATGAGGCTTAATGTAATTAATGATTATACCTATACACTGGAAACCATTGTTCAGGCAGGTAGAAACCGGATGGCAATCGTGTCAGTGCCGATCAGAACCAACCCGGAGCTTCGAAAGTCAAGACTGTTCCACAGTATGTTCGGCTATATCAAGAAGTCTGTACTTACGATCTTAAGAGCGCTTATGATGTACAAGCCACTATACTGCTTCACGCTTGTGGCGGCAGTGCCGTCCGTGATAGGTCTCCTGATAGGAATTCGGTTTATGATCTACTATTTTGCAGGAAAAGGAAACGGCCATACCCAGTCGCTCATGCTGGCGTGTACGCTTCTGATTATAGGATTTGTGACCTTTGTGATTGGGATGCTGGCGGATGTGATTAGTGCTAACAGGAAAATTCTGGAAGATACGCAGTATCATGTGAAAAAAATGGAGTATGACAAAAATTGTAGTGGAAGAAAATAGCATTGTGGAAGTTATATCGAAGCATTCCTAGAGAGTATGCAATGATTTAGTGATTGAAGATTATTTATAGTGTGTATTAGTAAAGAGAATGTTATCAATATTTTTTTATAATACATATGTTGTTTATCGCAGTAATCAAACAAGAAAGAAGAGCAAAAACAGGAAAAGAGTAAAAAGTAGCAGAAAGTAGGGATACTTGATTTGGGGTGGAAGAGAGAAAAAATGACATGGAATGTCCAAAATAATCGGGGGGGGGCAGTACGCAACTCTAATCTAGAGCTATATAGGATTATTGTAATGATATTTATTATTGCACATCATTATGTAGTAAATAGTGGGGTGTTCGAAAGAATGTATGAAATGCCACTGAGCGCAAATAGTGTATTTCTGTTTCTGTTCGGCGCGTGGGGAAAAACTGGAATCAACTGTTTTACATTAATAACTGGCTACTTCATGTGTAAGAGCAATATCACGATGAAGAAGTTCCTTATGCTGGTAAGTGAAGTGCTGTTCTATAATGTTGTACTTTCTTTGATTTTCTTGTTTACCGGATTGGGGACAATAAAGGGTTTGTGTGAAGGATTATTAGTTATAAGAAACATCAATAGTAATAATTTTACAGCTTGCTTTTTGATGTTCTACTTGTTTATTCCTTTTCTCAATATTTTTCTCCAAAATGTCAACCAGAAACAACACCAACATCTAATTGCATTACTAGCTTTCTTGTATATTTTTTTTGGTACATTACCTACATTTAGCATTACAATGAATTACGTGTCGTGGTTCATAGTTCTCTACGTGATCGCAGCGTATATAAGATTCTATCCAATTAAAAAAAGATGTTGGGGAAAATGGACAATATTTTTTACGTTTTTTGCCATTATTTCTATTTTAGCTTGTTTGTTATTAGGTGAGAGAATAGATAGAGCAATTGCGTATGGATTTGTAAGTGATAGTAATACTTTTCTTGCATTTATTATTGGTTTATGCAGTTTTATGTTCTTTAAGGATTTGAAGATTAGGCAAAGTAAGGTTATAAATGTAATTGGCGGAAGCACCTTTGGGGTATTATGTATTCACGCTAATTCAGATACTATGAGAAGTTGGCTGTGGGGTACAATTCTTGATGTTAAGGGAGCTTATTCATTTTCATTTGGAAAATTAATTGTATACTCTTTTTTATCAGTTTTTGTTATTTGTACAGTTTTTGAAGTAATCAGAGCGAAATATATTGAAAGGCCATTTTTCAAATGGATTGAAACAAGGGATTGGTATAAAAAATGCGAAACAAAGTTTGAATGTTTGGAATAATGTTTATTTTTTTGAGGGGAGGGTTGATCTGTGGATATGGCGACAACG
>JALETS010000080.1 GCA_022781395.1 Lachnospiraceae bacterium
AATTATTTCTGGAGGATATGTATTTTGAAACAGAAAATATTGTAAGCCAGTATAACAACTCTATTCTGGCTGATGATGCGATGTTCGGCAAGCTGGATATGGAGGATTTCTCTATTGAATTATTCCCTGAGGATGAGGACAGGATTTCTGTCGGTGACTGGAGGGATATGAACAGCTATCTGGATAGCTTTGAAGCGGATGTGGAAGCATGTCGGGAGGGCATGAAGCTTGAAAAGGTGGAAAAGGGCATCTACAGAGTCATTATCAGGGAACAGGATGCAGATCGTCTTTTCAAGGATATTGTGAAGAATTATAAGAAGCTATATCCGAATCAGAGTGATGGAATAGAGGCATTGGATGAGTATGACAATCTGATTGCCTCAGATGTGAGCATTTTATTTGAAATTGGTAAAGGAAACAGGATAGATAGTATTACCATGGAAAATCCCATAAAGATGTTAGATGATGAGGTTTCTATAGATGGGGAAATCTTCCTGTTGGGAGAGGAACGAAGCATTGATAAGATGCAGGGAAAGCTGACAATCACAAATGTTCTTGGAGAAAAAGCGGAAGTAATCTGTCAGGTGGTGCAGTCTCTGGAAGAAAATGATTATCAGGCTGATATGGATCTGAAATATACCCAGGGAGATTTAAGTAACAAGATGAAATTTATAATGGATTGTGATGCGGTTAAGGATACTTTTGATATGTCCTTCTCCATGAAAGAAGAGAAAGATACTTTAGAACTTAGGGCAGAGGGAAGCTTTGACGATATCATGCCGGGTGAAAGCTTCGCCATGGATCTGAAGGAATTTACAATGATTATGGATGGGGAAGAATTGTGTAATATTACCGGTGATATTATGGTAGAGCCTTTGCAGGGGAAGATTACTCCAAGCGCTGAGGCGGAAAATGCGCTTTTTGAGTTGACTTACTCTGATATTGGGGATATAGTTTATAAGCTATATGAGGAGTATGGAAGTCTTTTAGACTTACTGGATTATTAAGAATAGGAGTGAGAGCAGCATGGACAGAGACGAGGAAGTCATGATCGCGGAGATCATGAATCATCTGGATACGGAATCCACACAAGGGGTATACCGGATGAGTGTTACCTTCGATGAGAAGGAAGAGCAGGGAAAGAATATATCTCATAAGTGCTGCAATATGTATGGCAGACCGGCATCGGAGACGGTGGGACTTCTGGATATGTACACGGATATGAATGCCGGGGAACCTGACAGAAAAGAGTAAATCCCATGAAACAGAGGATGAGATATCTGTATATGGAAATCAACAGGATGATGCGCATGCTGCCACGTATGCTGTTACAGGCAATCCTGCTTATGGGAATCATAGGCATGATTGCTTTTTGTGGTGTGAAAAGCATGGACAAAGAGCCTTTGGCGGTCAAGGTGGATATTGCCGTGGTAATGCAGGAGAATAATGCCATGACCCGGATGGCAGTAGGCTTCGTAGAGGGTATGGAAAGTGTGTCGCAGTTTTGTACCTTCAGGCAGGTATCTGAGGAAGAAGGTTTTGCACTTTTACAAGAGGGGAAAGTGGCAGCTGTGCTGGTGTTGCCTGAGCAGCTTGTGGAAGGCATTCTGAATGGACAGAATCCGTCGGTGCAGATTTACTTTGCCAAAGAGGCTGGGCTTGAAGCCATGCTCTTTAAGGAATTTACCGATGCAGGAGTCGGACTTCTGAATGTGGCACAGGCTGAGATATACGGTGTATGTGATACGGCTGCGGCCTATGGTTTTACAGATAAGATTTCTGTTATGGAGGCGGAGATTGACAGCTACAACCTGGCATTTGCGTTAGACAGACTGGCACTGTATGAAACAGAACAACTGTCAGTTACCGGACAGATGAGTGTGCTGCAGTATTTTGCGGCATCGGCAGTGGTATTGCTCTTACTGCTGTTCGGAATGGCGTTGTATCCGGTGATGCAGCCGGAGCCCTTGGTTTTTCGTAAGCAGCTTAACAGGCAGGGAGTGGGTTTTGTCTGGCAGGATTTTGTCCAGTGGCTGTGTGGATTTCTCAGTACAGGGCTAGTAGCTGTGCTGCTTGGACTGGCAATCTGTATTGTGTCAGCACTGCAGAAACATTTAGGGCAGAAGACAGCGGTGCCATGGGCAGGGGCAATGGCAGGACAGCGGATAGAAACGATAGCTATGCTGCTGCTTGGGATTATGACGATCAGTACGCTTGTCTTTTGTATATATAGTATTGCCGGAAACCGGATCAGTGGGATTCTGCTGTTGTTTGTCATAAGTCTGGCGATGGTATATCTGTCAGGAGGCTTTGTACCGTCTATGCTGCTATCTGAGAGAATGCAGAAGATAGGTGATAAGTTACCGACAGCATATCTGATTCGGGCAGCAGGCGGTATTTTTACAGGATATGGACACGGGACGGTAAGAGAATGTATGGCTGGAATGAGTGTATATACAGTATTCATGGGAGCCTGTGCATGGTTGAGCAGGCGAAGAAATGATTGGTAAGAGTATAAAGAAACCACACATGTAAGTTTGCAGGCTGAGAGAAGGGCATGGTTGTCGGAATGAAAAGAATCAAACAATATGGAATATGGTTGCGGCTTCTGATGAAAAGACTGTTAAAGCAACCTGTTTTTATTAGTCTGCTGTTACTGATTCCTGTTATGGGATATGCCGTAAGTACCCTTGAGCAAGGCGGCAGCAGCGGTGCTGTTGTTGCGGTATGCGTGGAGGAAAGCAGGTGGAGTGAACAGATTGTTACAAAACTGCAGGCTCTTTCTGCTGATAATACGGCAGGTAGCAGTGTATTGCAATATCATTTCTATGACAGCGATATGGAGACAGAGCGGGCAGTATTAAAGTCTGAAGCTGACTGCGGCTTTGTCATACCGAGGGATATTGCAGAGCGTGTCATGGAGGAAGACTGGCGTAATAGCATCCTTGTCTATGAAACGAATTCCAGCAGTATTACAGGTATGGCGAAGGAACGGATTGCCGGTGTGCTCTTTCAACTTTATTCGGAGGAATGTTATGAGGCATACCTGGAAGAAACGGTACAGAGGGAAGATTTCATAACAGATGATGAGGCAGAAGAGATCGTAGCTTTTGCCAGACAGGCATATGAGACGCATCTGGTTGATGGCAGTACCTTTTCCTTTGTCTATGAGAGGCAGGGAGAAGCTTTGGCGGCAGAGAACAGTGATATAAACATTGATGACCGAATGAGTCAAGAAAAGAGTGACAGGAATGTAACAAATGACACATCTGTCTTTCCTGTGAAGGGCGTATTTGCAGTACTCATTTTCATAAGTGGCATGTGTGGCATGTTAGAGTATGAGAAGGATAAGAAAGAGAAACGTTTCCTGCGATTAGCGCCAAATCGGGTGACTTATATAGTCAATATATGGATTCCTACGTTGTATACTTCTCTGGCGGTGCTTGTGTGTCTGTGGATCACAGATGCCTTGCAGCTTCGTGCCTGTTCTGGCGGGACAGCCGATATTCCGGGAATGGGGGAAGTACTGCTTGGAGTCTGGTCACCGGGAATGTGGGGAAAACAGATCGGTTCCTTGATTCTTTATCAGGGGATCATCGTGTTGTACTGTTGTATCTTAAGAGTGCTGCTGCATAGGCAGGAGACGATTGCCGTGGCGATTCCCATTCTGACATTGGGAAGTCTGGTCTGTGCGCCGGTGTTTGTCAAGCTCTCCATGTATATGCCGCTTTTTGAGGTGCTGGAGAAGCTTTTTCCGGCTACGTATTATCTGATGATGTGAGAATCACTATATGACAGAAAGATAGATTTCGATATGATAAATGCTTAGAGGAGATGAAGAAAGTATGGCCAAGAATAAGGAAATCAAAACAAATGCAATGCGGATACTGGAGAGGGAGAAGATACCCTTCGAGCATTATACCTATGAGTGTGAGGAGTTCGTGGACGGGATCCAGGTGGCAGACATGCTGGGGCTTCCCCACGAGAAAGTGTATAAGACCCTGGTAACTGTGGGGAACAGCAGAAACTATTTTGTATTTGTCCTGCCTATTGAGGCAGAATTAGATCTTAAGAAAGCAGCGAAATCCGTAGGAGAAAAATCTCTTGCCATGATCCATGTGAAGGAAATCACTTCCGTGACCGGTTATGTCAGAGGCGGCTGTACTGCCGTAGGGATGAAGAAGCAGTATGTGACCAGAATCGATACTTCGGCAAAGGAATTGGAGACGATGATTGTCAGCGGTGGCAGGATCGGTTCACAGATCGAATTGAAACCGGAAGATCTGTGCCGGGCAGCAAGAGCGGAATTTGCGGAGATTACACAGTAACAATAGGAAAGCGTGAGGAAAGGAATAGCATGAGTGAGAAGAACATAATGGATTATGAGACAGTGGCACTGGATGATGAACAGAGTGCCCTTGTGATACTGGATCAGACGCTTCTGCCGGGTAAGGCAGAGTTGATCAGTCTGCATACAGCACAGGAAATATGGGA
>JALETS010000104.1 GCA_022781395.1 Lachnospiraceae bacterium
GGAATTCCTTCTTTGCTTCCCTGCCAAGACACTTTTCCAGAACTGCAATATAATCCATCAACTTCTCCGGCTGATTGTTGCCGATGTTATATATCTTATAGGCCGCACCATTTTCGTCTGTTTCAGGCGGATTACAGAGAATATTCTCCACGCCGGTCACAATATCATCAATGTACGTAAAGTCACGAAGCATATCGCCGTTATTGTAAATCTGAATGGGCTGCCCTGCCATGATCTTCTTGGCAAATTTAAAGTAAGCCATATCCGGCCTTCCCATAGGTCCGTAAACAGTAAAAAACCTAAGACCCGTCAGCGGAATCCCATAGAGCTTGCTGTAAGCATAAGCCATCAGCTCATTGGATTTCTTGGTTGCCGCATAAAGGCTCACCGGCTTGTCCACCTGATCCTCCGTGGAGAAGGGTACTTTCTTATTGCCGCCATACACAGAGCTGGAAGAGGCAAACACAAGATGCTCTACAGGAAAATGACGACACGCTTCCAAAATATGGAAGAATCCCACAATATTCGACTGAATATAGGCATCAGGATTGTCGATGCTGTAGCGCACTCCGGCCTGGGCTGCCAGATTTACCACAATCTGAGGGGCAAATTTTTCAAACAAATGGAATACCGTCTCTTTATCCGAAATATCTCCTTTTACAAACTGATACTCAGGGAACTTTTTTAATATTTCAAGACGATCCTCCTTTAAAGATATCTCATAATAATCATTCAGGTTATCAATACCTATTACCTTTGCTCCTTTTTCCAGCAAAGCTTTCGACAGATAAAAACCGATAAATCCGGCTCCTCCCGTGATCAGATAAGTTTTACTAATATCAAGTGGTCTCATTGCATTTTTCCTCCTTAACTGCCCTTATGACAGTTCTCTTTTCTATCCACTCAAGTAACCTTTCGCAGCCGCAGGCCGCAAGGGGCAGCATTAAAACAAAATATCCGAGTATGTATCTTGACTGTGCTTCCCATATCATATGAAACAGAAAGCCGCCAAAAATGTTTAATGTAAAATATGCCTTCGGCAGACTCCATTTACCGCGATTCAGCAAGAAATAAGCCGATGTACAGAAAAATATAACAAAATGATAAATATTCATCAGTTCATACAAAATACCACGTCCGCCCTCAAAAATAAAGTAATGTGCCAACGGAGTCGTCTTATCCGTATGTCTGGTGCTCCACTCATTGCTGATCATTGACTGGAACGTAGGTGCATTCCACTGGGAAGTAAATTTTTTGTAGAAAAAATTTAGAGCATATCTCTGTTCATGCACCAATTTGTCAAGTGACTGTTTCAGATTATCTAAGCAGGCTTTTGTCGTTGCCTGTCTATCATAATTGCATTGGTCATAAATAGCCCAGTTATAGCTGTTATACCAGCCACAGGCATAACCTCCCTCATCTGTCTCCTGCAAACTCATGGCAACCCATGCCACCTTTGGGATCCCAGCGGGATATTCCGATAAGTCTGCTCTCTGAACATAGACTGTCTCCACAGCACCTGTAAAAAGCTTCGGCAGGATTATCATTACCAGGATCACTACCAACATCCGGTAGCGATGATTGCAGATTACATGAAGAATCACTGCGATAACAGCTGCCACAAGCAGGATACTGATCTTTGATTTGATCACAATGCCTGCTGCCAGCAGCACTGCCGCAAGGACTGCATTTTTCCAACTATCACTCTTTAAAAAACGTATCATGCAGTAAATAGCTGCAGAACCGAATGCCCAACCGATCACATCCCCATACACAAATGTAGAAAACAGAAAAAGCGGCAGCATCCCCATAGATAAGACAGCCTCTAGCCTACGGATTCTTTTATCCTCAAACAATTCCTCTGTTATCTTACTGAGCATCCATAAAAAAATCATTATCCCGATGACATTCAGAATTTGAAACACCAGATAATTTTCAATTCCAAATATCCTGTAGATAATTTCCAACAACGCAGCCATCCCGATTTGAAAAGAATAATTATACATATACTTGCCTTGTTCAAAGGCACTGTAATTACCCTGCATAAATTCCACTGCAATGTCGCTTAATGTCTGTCCATCACAGA
>JALETS010000115.1 GCA_022781395.1 Lachnospiraceae bacterium
TAGGATATGGATCATGCCGTTCTGCTGATACAGACTTTTAATGTCCTTATCCAAGGTACCCTTTTCTCCCAGGAGCATTGCCTTCATGACAGACGCATCCTGCCTGTCATAACAGGCATCTATCAGCATCGAGAGATAGTCTCTGATCTGGTAGAGTCCTTCCCTGAAGCCGTCACATTCACTGCTTTCTGCCACACATTCGGCCTGCATAAGTTTCCCCTGTTGCTTTAATATTCTATAATATTCTGCACTGTCAAATTCTCCCGGATTGGTGGCATGGGTAAAGGAATAGAATTTCCCCTGCACAATCACATAACTCCCCATAGGAGGCATTTCATTCTGATTCAGATAGCATAAAAAAGAGAAAGCCGTGTCAGAACATGACACTTTATCAGAACCCAATAAGATTTGTTCCAGATTTGCTATTTGATCTTCCTTAAGAATTACTGCATCTTGTAGCGTAATGACCGGGACTTCTTTTGCTCCCGATATACGATACTCCTTCCAGTCAACATATCCCGCTACGGTAACCTGCTGCCTGTCCAGATACTCATAGACAGGCGCTTCAGGCACCGTAACTGTCATTCCTATGATAATTGCCACCACATACACCATTCCGATCAGGCATAAGGGTCTTCTCAATCTTTTGTCACTCCCTCTCTATCCACATTCCGTTATCATTACTCACTCTCCGTAGTCGTAATAAGATCCAGATTCCGCTCAAACACATTATTCAGACTTACATTCTCACGATACAGAATATCTGTCTCACCGCTGACGGAAATCTGCACTTTATTCACATTGGGCAATTCCACCAGGGAATTGGTTATGGAATAAATTGTTACATCCGTGCTTACGTTATAGGGCTGGTTTAAAAACTCCTCATCGAAGTTTACATAACAAACACCGTCCTTTATATTCACACTGAGAATCTTAGTCATTGGATTGATCGTCGGAAAAGCCCCCTGCGCCATAGGCCCTTTTAACAATTGTTCCACCACCAGTTTTTCCAGGGAAATGTTACTGCTGTACACCACATTTCTGCGGTTTTCCTCTACCAGACCATCTCCTGTCTCATTGGCAAAATACAGACGCAGATTCACTTTTTCATAAGCGTTGATCTCATTGCCTGCATTATCGATAAAGGTATCCGCCGCCATAGTACCTACCGCTACACCCGTATCATTGGTAAGCATTTCTCCATGAATTGTGAAAGCTACATAATCAATCCCCGGAATCTGGGTCAGTGTTCTGACGATAGCTGCCCTGACAAGCACTTCCCGGATCACATCCATTTTCTTATACTGCTCATCAAAATCCATGGTAAGCTGTCCATTATCCAGCGTATAACCAAGCAATTCAAAATCCCCGTCAAGCGGTGCTATATACTCCATCCTCTCGCCTGCAGTTCCCAATTGCTCCAGTAATTCACCAAGCAAAGCTTCTGTATCCTTGGTTTCACTGCCATACTCAGAACTAAAAATCTTGGTTTCTTCTTTGTTTACATAATATATCTTATAGACGGTTCCACTGACTACCGGCTTGTTGCCGCAGGCCATTACCGACACAACCAATGCCATCAGAATAAGAACCGTCAGGATTCTGTTCCTGCGCTTCAACCTTATCCTCCATTCCGAAATCCCATGCTATCACACCGCAATATACGTAAGCGGTATCTTAACTGTAAAGGTCGTTCCCACACCTTCCTCGCTGACCACCTTGATAGACCCTCTGTGCATAATGATCGCATTTCTGGTGATAGCAAGTCCGAGCCCGGTACCTCCGATCTCTCTGGATCTGGATTTATCTACCCGATAGAACCTCTCATATATATGCTCCAGAGATTCTTCAGGAATGCCTATCCCGGAATCCGCCACTTCTATTGTAAAGAATTGGTGATCCGCATCCAGCTTGACCTTGACCCATCCATGTTCTTTATTATATTTGATGGCATTCTCCACCAAATTGGAAATTGCAAGGGTTAGCTTGACCTCATCCACCGCTGCTGTCACAGGGCGCACACTCTCATAAACCAGTTCCACATCCCGTTTCTGTGCAATGGGGCGGAGTCTTTTCATAATCAGTTCCACCAACACATTGATATCTACCTGTGCAATATTAAGATCTGCCGCTGTCCTGTCCATTTTGACAAGAGATAAAAGATCCGTGATGATCTTATCTTCTCTCTCGATTTCTTCCGCAATATCGGACATGAATTCCTGATACACCTCTATTGGCACATCGTTCTGGGTGATCAGGGAATCTGCCAACACTTTCATGGAAGTGATAGGAGTTTTCAACTCATGGGATACATTGGATACAAATTCCTGTCTGGAATCATCCAGAAGCTTCATCCTGCTCAGCACTCTGTTAAATGCATCGCCGATGTGCTCTGTCTCCAGACAATCCTTCACTGAAATCGGGTCATTCGTATATCCTTCCTGTGCCTGATTTAATGCCTCAGTAATCTTTTCAAAAGGGTGTATCAAAGCTTTAGCTGCCAGTATGGATATTACAAGAATCCCTATGACTGCAATTACTTCCACGATCATTGCATTCCGGCTTAAAATATCCATCGTTGCCATAATCGAATCCGTTGAGGCACTGACCAGCATAACTCCGCGCACCACATCTTTTTTTTCTGTAACAGTTGTCTGATCAGAGCCTACACTTATCGTTTCTGTAATAGGAATGGTCATCTCAATATACCCATTCTCCTTGTCATACTTGCTGGTGCTCTCTCCTTTGATACAACGCACTACTTCCTCTGAAATAATGGTCTTAGTTTCACTGATACCATAAGTATCCTTCATAACTCGAAGGTCGCCATTGATAATCAGCACACGCCCGTCATAAAGCGAGGACAACTGATCAATTTCCGCATTGATGACCTCCGAGGAAGTGTCCTGTAAATAATGATAAGTGATCAGATGATCGGCCAGAATCTTAAGCTGCGTGGAAATGTCAGACGTTCTTACGCTGACCGCACGCTGCTCATAATTTTTCAGAATGGCATACCGCATACCGATACACGGAATAAGCCCCACGATAAGCAAAATCAGAAAGATCCTTGTCTTAAGACTTCTTAGAATTTTAATGTCATGTAATTTCTCTTTAAGCAAAGTAATACCCCACGCCCCATTTGGTACGTACATAAACCGGTTCACTGGGCACACTTTCTATTTTTTCCCGCAGTCTCCTGATATGTACATCCACTGTTCTCACATCTCCGGGATAATCATTCCCCCAAACCAGCTTTAATAATTCTTCCCTGCCATAAACCTTACCGGGATTCTTCATCAGAAGTTCCAATACCTCAAATTCCTTCGCTGTCAGATTAATCTCTTTGCCCTTGATATAGGCTCTTCTGCCATCACAATCCAGACGCATATCACCTTTTTCTACAATCTTAGGCTGTTCCCGCTCAATACTCTTACGATTGGTCCTACGCATAATTGCTTTAATTCTTGCCTTTACTTCCAGAATATTGAAAGGCTTGGTAATATAATCATCAGCGCCATAATCCAAACCCAGAATTTTATCCATATCATCGCCCTTAGCAGTTAACATAACTATGGGTACATTAGAAAATTCGCGAATCTGCTGACATACTTCAAATCCTGTCATCTTAGGAAGCATCACATCCAGAAGGATCATGTCATACTGATTCTGCTTCGCCAGTTCCAGAGCTTCTTCGCCATCATAAGCACAATCCACTTCCATACCATCCTGCTCTAAGCTGAAACGAATACCCTTCACTATTAATTTCTCATCGTCAACTACTAAGACCTTCTGTCCCATTTCTTTTCCTGCCTCTAATTTACTATAATACTGTCTTTTATTTTATCGTAAGTTCCCTGCTTAATGCCACTTACCTTCATAATATCCTCTATTGTTTCAAAGGCACCATGTTCCTGCCTGTAAGCTGCAATCGCCGCTGCCCTGACTGCTCCGATTCCCGGAATGTCACATAGTTGCGATTCAGAGGCTGTATTGATATTGATCTTACCGTCACTTGCAGATACTTCCTGTGATCCGGTCGTTTCCGCCGCACCACCCCGGATGGCAGTCTGCCCTTCTGCCTGTCCATTCTGCGTTTTCCATGCTTCTGCTTCTTCAACCGTGGGAATCACAAGCTGTACAGCATCTGTCAATGCAAACGCCTGGTTTACATAATTTTCATCCGCTTCTTCCGTGAATCCTCCTGCTGCCTGAACGGCCTCATAAACCCGGCTTCCTGTGGGAAGCTCATATACCCCGGGATTTACAACCGCTCCGCAGACATGTACGTAAATGCTCTGCCGTAAACCGTCTTCCTCTGCCAAATCCGCCCGGGTATCATCGACATCTGCCGCACTCTGTTCCGTTACCTTCGGTTTGTCAACCGTGTCATCATTGTCGGATTGCAAGGTCTCTCCGGTCCGGTTTTCTTCCATATTCACGGCTGTGTCATTCTGCGCAGAAAGTACAAGCTGCTCCTTCTTCGTACAACCGCATACTCCCATAACTAATGACAGAAGAATACACGTGATGACATTTTGCACCTTAGTCCGGCTACTTATATTCTTCTGCTTCTCTTTCCTGCCATATCGGCTGGTTATATTTTCTTTTCTTTGCATAGTTTCCTTTCCGAATCCTGTATGGATTCTAAAGGAAGTCCCCACCATGCACTGTACTCTCATTGTAAGATAAATTACAGATTATGTCCACTTAAAAATAACAATTCCCACGATTGCCACTGCCATTCCTATGATCTTACGCATTTCGACAGGCTGCTTTTCCACACCGAACAATCCTAAGAGTTCAATAACATATGCTACAATCAGCTGGGAAATGACAATCAGCATCACTGCTTTGGCCGGCCCCAGAAGTGCCATGCCTTTAATAACAGTATAGGTAATAAAAGCGCCAATGGCTCCTCCCAAAAGCATATACTTTGGTTCCACCTTCCACAAGGATGCAAAAGAAGACCGATCCGTAATGAGCCACCCTGCCAGACATACAAGAAGCGCGGTAAACTGTACAAAAGCATTGGCCACCCATATCCCGGAAGTCTTCGTCACCTGTGTATTAAATACCCCTTGAATACTCATTAATGCACCTGATAATAATGCTATTAGAAATCCTAACATAATAATCCTCCATCACAGATTCTCATATGCCGTCCTGCAATTACTCCGGCAACAAAATTTCAAAAAATAACAAGACAGTCCAAACTGTCTTGTTATATCTTATCCATTATTAATGCAGGATATGCAGATTTCAGGTGCATCATTCATCATCCGTTTCCGAACTTTCTTCCTCCGTGTCTGATTCTATATCTTCCCCGGTCATCTCTTCCTCATCCTTTTCCACCGGCACATCTATATATTCCTCCGTGTACTCTTCACCGATAACCTGAGACATGATCTTTTCAGACAATGCTTTCAGATCGGCATTGGCATCATCACCGTCCCATATCTTTGCAAAGGCAATTTCCAATTCTACCCAGAAGTTACTGGTTTCAATCATCTTAGGCATTGGCACGGAATTCTCATATTCTTCCCGGAATGCTTCAACATTGGGATCAGTGTAAGTAGTGCCGTTTGAGTAAACCGGAAGCTTTCCGGCTCTGCCAAAAAGACTATCCGTATCATATTCCGTCAGATAAATGGCAAAATTATTGGCCATGTCCTTCTGTGCGGAATATCCGTTCACTACCACACACTGTGTCACAGACAGGGAAGCAGACTCTAATGTCTCACTCACATCCGGAAGCATGGAGATTCCGTATTCATAATCAAAATTCCCCTCTGCTTTAGCTGCTGCTATCTTGGATAACGCATCGGAAGTAGCTACCGTATAAACAATCTTTCCATCCATAAAATCCTGCAGCACGTTGTCATAACTGATTTCTTTCGTATCTATGGAGAAGAACTGATTAAGGTCCTGATAAACTCTCATACATCGGATCGCATCTTCATTATATATATGGATGGAATCCGAATCATCACCATTGAAGCCGCCCACATCGATATAATTTCCTACAAAGAAATAGTTATAGAAAATATCCGATACATCCCATTTGAAGACTGCTTCTACCTGCTCCGGTGCATCATACACATCCGCAAAGGATAAAATATCATCCATTGTATCCGGAAGCGCCTCTGTAACCTTCGCAGCAATTGCCTCTTCTGTTACCGCACTGTCCTGTGTGGCATCCACATTCTCCGCCGTATCAGCAGTTTCGTCCGTGTTATCCTTTTCTTCATCTGCTGCATCACCGGACTCTTCTGCACTGTCCTTCTGCTCTTTTGCCGCATCCGCCTCCTGCTGTGCTTCCTCTCCGGCTGCTGCATCGGCCTCAGCCTCTAGCTGTGCTTTGGCCCACTCCTCCAGATATGTCTCATTATAGAGAAAACAGCTTGTCTCAAAATAGAACGGATAGGCAATCTGTTTGTCATGATAAGTCACCGCATGAATTGCCGTCTCCGGAAAAATATCCTTCATGGCTGCCGCACCTTCCGGTGTTTTCACCTCACTGGCCAGTCCTGCCAGATATGCCTTCTCCAGGGAGTCATTGCTGACAATATACAGATCCGGCACCTCTTCACCGGTTAAGGATGCCTGATTAATGGTCTCCAGATATTCCAATCCCGATGTATAGACCGGCACCACCCTCACATCATCCTGATAATCACTGTAAGATACGGCCACACTGTTAAGATAATCTGTCAGCGCTTCATCCGTGTACCATAAATATAATGTTTCTCTGTGCCCGAAGAGAGAATCATCCTCTTCCTGTGCCTCTTCGTCCCGATAAACAACCGTCATTCCAACTCTGGCCGCACCGTAAATGCCAACTACAAACAGCACAATCACCAGAATCATAATCAATCTCTTATTTAGAGTCACCCTTAGTTCTCCTTCTTATTATTTACATACTTCCGCGATACTCTCACGTAAGATTTCCATCATCTGATCCACATGCTCTTTCTTAATGATAAGCGGAGGAACAAAACGGATAATATCTGTTCCGGCATTGATCAATACCAGACCCTTATCCATGGCCTTCACAATAATGTCACCCACGGCCCGGTTAAATACAAGCCCCTGCATCATGCCAACACCCCGTCTGGTCTCAATACAGTCAAATTCATCCACTAATTCATCCAGACGCTTACCAAGATAATCACCCACCGTCTTCACATTTTCAAGCACATTTTCTTTCTCGAACAATTCAATTACTTTACAGATTGCCGCACAGGCTAAAGGATTGCCGCCATAAGTAGTACCATGATCTCCCGCTGTCAGGGAATGGGCGCCTACCTTTTCCGTCATAAGAAAAGCACCTACCGGTACACCACAACCTAATGCCTTGGCCGTAGTCATCACATCCGGCTTAATGCCGTATCTCTGCCATGCAAACATCGTGCCGGTACGCCCCATACCACACTGAATCTCGTCTAAGATCATCAGAATGTCTTTCTCATCACACAGCTTTCTGACTTTACTCATAAATTCTTCTGTAGCAGGATGGATACCGCCTTCTCCCTGCACGGTCTCAAAAAGGATTGCACAGGTCTTATCCGTGACCTGCTCCATCACACTGTCAAAATCATTCAGATTGGCAAATTTAATATTACCGATGCCCGGCTCAAAAGCCTCCCTGTAATGGGGATTACCCGTAACCGACAGAGCACC
>JALETS010000128.1 GCA_022781395.1 Lachnospiraceae bacterium
TTGTTTATTCTGCTCTATACTTCAGGTTCCACCGGTGTACCTAAGGGTGTAATGCTGGAGCATCATAACCTGACGGCATTCTGTAACTGGTACCGGAACTTCTATGAGCTGACACCAAAATCCCGGGTGGCAGCCTATGCAAGCTATGGATTCGATGCGGATATGATGGATCTGTATCCGGCACTGACTGCCGGAGCCTGTGTACATATCATAGATGAGAGCATACGTCTGGACTTGATGGCGTTGAATAATTACTTTGAGGAGAATGGTATCACTCACAGCTTTATGACCACCCAGGTGGGGAGACAGTTTGCAGCAGAGATAAAGAATAGGACCCTGAAGGCATTATCGGTTGGTGGAGAGAAGCTGGTGCCGGTAGAGCCGCCCAGAGATTATAAGCTCTATAATGCTTACGGCCCTACAGAATGTACTATTTTCATAACATTATTTCCGGTTGACAAGCTGTATCACAGAGTACCAATCGGCAAAGCCTTGGACAATGTTAAATTGTATGTTGTGGATAAGGAAGGCAGGAGACTGCCACCGGGTATGCCCGGAGAACTCTGGATAGCTGGTCATCAGGTGGCAAGAGGGTATCTGAACCGTCCGGAACAGACAGAGAAGGTATTTATCCAAAATCCATTCTGCCACGAGGATGGCTATGAGCGTGTCTACCGGACCGGGGATATCGTACGCTTCCTGCCGGACGGCAGCATAGACTTTATCGGCAGAAATGACGGGCAGGTAAAGATCAGAGGATTCCGTATCGAACTGTCCGAGGTAGAGCGTGTTATCAGGCAGTATCCGGGTATCAAAGATGCCACAGTGGCAGATTTTAATGCTACGGGCGGCGGGAAATTCTTAGCGGCCTATGTGGTATCTGATGAGACCATTGACATTGATAAACTGAACGCTTTCATTCTGGAGCGTAAACCTCCTTACATGGTACCGGCGGTAACGATGCAGATTGACCGGATTCCGCTGAATCAGAATCAGAAGGTGAATAAAAAAGCATTGCCTGTACCGGAAAAGAAGGCAGAGGAGATTATTGCTCCGAAGAATGAAACCCAACAGAAGATATTCGATTGCATTGCAGAGGTCATTGGAAGTAAAGAGTTCGGTATTACGACGGATATTTATGGGGCAGGAGTGACCTCCATCGGAGCCATTCGTCTTAACGTGCTGCTGGCAAAGACCTTTGATGTGGTGATTAGAAACCAGGATCTGAAGGAAAACAATACCATAGAAAAACTGGAGAAGTTTATAGCTGGCGCCGGAAAGGCGGAGGCTTATGAGGTGTACCCGGATTATCCGCTGACCCAGACCCAGAACGGTATTTTTGTGGAATGTGTTGCCAATGTTGGAACCACTATCTACAACATTCCGTATCTGTTTAAACTCAGTGACAAGGTAGACCTCCAACGATTGAAGACTGCTGTGGAGCAAACCATTAATGCCCATCCTTATGTGAAGACAACCTTGTTTTTGAATGATCAGGGAGATGTAAGAGCGGCCAGAAATGACTTTGACAAGCCGTTGGTTGAAATGATTGCTTGTGAGAGAATTCCGTCAAATGAGGAACTGGTACCGCCATATGATCTTGTAGAGAGCAGTCTGTACCGGGCAAAGATTTATCAGACCGACGAAGGTAACTATCTGTTCTTAGACTTCCATCACATCATCTGTGACGGAACCTCTGAAGGAATCCTTATCCGTGATATCAATCGTGCGTATGATGGAGAGGTACTGGAGACAGAAAGTTATTCCGGTTTTGAAATAGCATTAGATGAAGAGAAACTGCGCGGGACCGATGCCTACGAGAAAGCAAAGAAGTATTATGATTCCATTTTTGAGGGAATTGATTCGAATTTCCTTCCGCCTAAGGATGGTAATGCTTCTGTGGAAGACCCGAGAGAAGCAGATTTTGTCAGCGAGATTCCTGTAGACGAGATAAAGGCTTACTGTCAGAAGAACGACATTACGTTAAATGCATTCTTCAACGGAGTCTTTGCGGTGGTACTTTCTAAGTATAACTATCGGGATGAGGCGGTTTATACCACCATATACAATGGACGAAATGATGCAAGACTGGAAGATTCCGTTAGTATGCTGGTTAAGACGCTTCCGGTGTACTGCAGGACAGAGGGCAACTTAAAGATCGTAGATATGCTTAAAACGATGAAGAACCATCTTTTTGACAGCATGACAAATGATCTGTATTCCTTTGGAGAGATTTCCCGTGCATACAACCTGCCTGCAGATATCCTGTTTGCTTATCAGGGAGACAGCTTTGCATTTGATACCATTGCAGGAGAAAAAGCAGAGAATTGCGCGATCAGTCTGAATGCGGTGAAAGCTCCCCTTTCCATCGACGTGTTGATTTATGATGGAAAGCTTACAATCACTGCAGAATATCAGAATGACAGGTATGCAAGGGAAACTATCCTGGGACTGTTAGACTGCATGAACAAGGTAACAGAGGAATTCTTATGTAAGACATACATTAAGGACATCTCCATGATGTGTGACTCTGCCTGTGAACAAATGGAACGTTTCAATGATACCGATTATCCGTTGACGGAGGTTCCGGTACACAGACTCTTCGAGAGACAGGTGGAACTGCACGCAGATGAAACTGCAGTAATAGCAGCAGGGAAGAAGCTGACATATAAGGAACTGAATAACAGAGCGAACAGACTGGCGCAGGCACTGCTGCAGGGGGGTCTGACTGTAGGAGAGGCAGTAGGCATTATTCTTCCGAGAATTGTGGATGTACCTGTGGCAGAGTATGGTATTTTGAAGGCGGGAGGAGCTTTCCTGCCCATGCTGCCGGATTATCCGGATGACCGTATTTCTTACTGCTTAAAGGATTCCGGAAGCCGCTTTGTGGTTACGACAAAAGCGATCAAGGAAGAGAAAAAGGATCTGTTTGCAAAGGAAAACTATAATGTTCTTACGGTGGAAGATTTGGAGACTGATGAAGATATAGCAAATCTTAATCGGGAGATTCCGGTAGATTCCCTTGCCTATATCATTTATACTTCCGGTTCTACGGGAACACCAAAAGGTGTTATGATCGAGCACCGTAACCTGTGTAATTTTGTGGATGCAAACCCGAAGAATCATGAGACAGTGAATTTTGTATCCTATGGAAAGACCGCATTGTCGGTAGCGGCGATCTCCTTTGACTTTTCATTGATGGAGATTCATATTCCGCTGTGCAATGGAATGGCAGTTTGTATGGCAAATGAGGAGGAGATTTATAACCCATTGTCGCTTCTGAGGCTGATTAAGGAGAACCATGTAGATGTCATATCAGGTACACCATCCTTTATTTCGAATTTTGTGGATATCCCTCTGGCAGAGGAGGTTCTGCGCCAGGTGAAGATGTACGATTTTGGAGCAGAGGCATTCCCGGAGACATTGTACGAGAAGTTGCATAAGCTTAGTCCGGAGGCTGTCATTGTTAATGGTTACGGGCCGACGGAAGCGACCATCAGTTGTATTTCCAAAGTGATGGACGGAAGCGGTAAAGTGACCATCGGAACACCGGCAGCTAATGTTCGTGCATACATCTGTGATCTGAGTGGAAATATCCTTCCGGCAGGTGCCCGCGGAGAACTGGTTATCTGTGGAGCAGGCGTGGGAAGAGGCTATGTAAATCTGCCTGAGAAGACGGAAGAAGTGTTCATCACTTTGGATGGCAGAAAGGCATACCGAAGCGGAGATCTGGCACGTTATAATCAGGATGGTGAAATTGAATTCTTCGGCAGACTGGATAATCAGGTGAAACTGAGAGGTCTGCGTGTGGAACTGGATGAGATTTCCAGCGTGATGAGTACCTATCCTTCGGTAACTCATGCGATTGTCCTTGTAAAAGGAGAGGGACAGCAGCAGTTCCTATGCGGTTATTACGTAGCGGAGAAAACAATTGATAAAGCCGATCTGACGGATCATATGAAGAAATCTCTTGCACCATATATGATACCTTCTGTCTTAATACAGTTAGATACCATGCCGCTGACTGCAAACGGAAAGATTAATAAGAAGGCACTGCCGGAACCCGAGACATCTACAGTTCATCGGGAGTACGAAGCACCCATGACCGGCCTGCAGAGCAAACTGGCAGAGATGTTTGCCATGGCGCTTGGTATGGAGAAAGTGGGAATTACAGAAGATTTCTTTGCACTGGGAGGTACATCCCTGACGGCATCCAAGGTAGCCATGAAGGCTATGTTAGAAAATATTCCGATTGCCTATGCGGATATTTTTGATAATCCTACCGTAGAGAAGCTGGAGAGATTCATACTTGCCAAGCAGGGGCGGGAAGTACAGACAATGGAAACTTCTTTGACAGAGAAATCGGAAATGGAAGAAACCGGTGTGGCAAAGGTTCTTTCACATAACAGCAACCGGTATGTTGATGAGGTGGCCGCCGGAGAACTGGGCGATGTGCTTCTGACCGGAGCGACAGGATTCCTGGGAATCCATGTGTTGAAGGCGTTGCTGGAAAAAACAGACAATACCGTGTACTGCTTAATCCGAAGGGGTAAGTCAGCCAATGTGGAGGTTCGATTAAAGAGCATGCTGGTTTACTATTTCAGCGATTCCATGGAGGAAATGTTTGGGAAACGGATTCAGGTAGTAGAGGGAGATATTACCGATGTGGAGTGTGTTGAAGGTCTTAAGCAGTATGGCTTTCAGACGGTGATCAACTGCGCAGCCTGCGTAAAACATTTTGTCAACGATGATATCCTGGACCGTATCAATGTCCATGGCGTGGAAAATCTGATTAAGTTCTGTTCGCAAACAGGAAGAAGACTGGTGCAGATTTCTACTGTCAGCATAGCAGGCGATAATGTAAACGATAAATTCCCGGAGGAAAAGAACCTTCATGAGAATGAGCTTTTCTTTGGACAGGGTCTGGAAAACAAATATATACTTACGAAATTCCTGGCAGAAAAGGCAGTGTTGGAGGCGGTGGCCGAAGGAAAGTTAGATGGAAAGGTTATCCGGGTGGGAAATCTGATGAGCCGACACAGCGATGGAGAGTTCCAGATTAATTTTGTAACCAACGGATTTATGCGTACCCTGCGGGGATATGCAGCAATCAGAAAGTTCCCGGTATCTGCCATGGATGAGTTAGAGGAATTTTCTCCGATTGACTGTACAGCAGAAGCTATCGTACGTCTCAGTGGAGTTAACAGTGAGTTTACAGTATTCCATGCCTGTAACAGCCACCGGGTGCAGATGGGAGATGTGATTGAAGCCATGAATCATTGCGGATTAAAGGTTGATGTGGTTTCGGATGAAGAGTTTGCCCGGGGACTGGCAGATGCACTTGCTGATGAGCAGAAAAATATGCTGGTATCCGGATTGATCAGTTACCTTTCTTCTGATAGCCAGAATACGGTAAAGTACATCGATTATAACAATGTGTTTACCATCAAGACGCTTTACAGACTTGGCTATAAATGGCCTATCACGGATGATAAATATCTTGAGAATGCATTTATGGCATTGAAGACACTGGGATTTTTTGACGGAAATTAGAAGTTGTGTTATGAAGAATATGGAAATGGTGGATGGATTATATGGAACTGATCAGAAATAGTAAGATCATTGATAAGAAATACAGAGAATTCTTTCTGCCTACTATTCTGACGGCAATGTCGACCTCTTTGATTCTTATTGTAGACGGTATCATCGTCAGTAATATGTTGGGCACCAATGAGTTTGCGGCTGTTAACTGCTGTCTTCCGGTTCAGCAGATATTTGCAACCATTGCCACGCTGTTGGGCTTGGGAAGTTCAGTTGCCATTTCCATTGCCAGAGGAAGAAGAGAGAGTCAAAAGGCAGACCAGTTATTTACTGCGGTTATCCTGATGTTTGTGGCAGTCAGTCTGATTCTGTTACTGCCGCAGGCATGTGCACCGGCGGTATTTAGCAGGATTCTGACAAAGGATGAGATATTGTATCCTTTTGTATATAATTATTACAGTGTTTTTTTATGGTCGGCTCCTTTCTGTATTTTCCTACAGACCATGGAACATGTCATAAGGGCAGAAGGCAAACCGAGGCTCGCTTCCGGCATAACGATTATGGCAAATGTTATCAATCTGGCACTGGATGTTGTATTTATGGGACCGTTGAAAATGGGCATCAAGGGTGCTGCATTGGCATCGGTTATCGGCTTCGGAGTAGGAAGCGTGGTATCTCTTTGTAGTTTCCTTTTCGGCAAAAAGACATTGCATTTTTCCTGTAAAAATCTGTGGACCTATGGATATGAGATTATCAAAACAGGCAGTCCGGCTGCTATGGGTGAGGGATTGGTGGCTGTCAAGATTTTTTGCCTGAATATGATAGTGACGGCAACAGCAGGGAATAATGGAATGATAGCCTTTTCCGTTTGTCTTGCGGCATTATCTCTTATTTCAATGTTTATATCAGGAGCAGCTCAGACGATGATGCCGATTCTGGGAATCTATTATGGGGAAAAGGATTTTACCGGAGTACGCATGGTTTTGAAGAGAGCCTTTCGCATTTTGATGATTTGTGCTGTAGTGGTTTTGATTGTGCTAGAGACAGCACCGGGAATCCTTCTTACGACATATCAGGTAACGACACCGGAGGAGGTGGCAGTAGCTATTCCTGCTCTCAGAATCTATGCAACCAGTCTGATAGGAGTGTCGGTATCCTTCATAATGATTTATTATTATATGACGATAGAGAAGCAGAGACTGGCAAATATTATTTCAGTTGTGAACGGACTTCTTATTATCGTACCCTGTGCTTATGTATTGTCTAGAGTGGCAGGAATCAATGGTGTATGGTTTGCTTTCCCAATTACGGAACTGATAACGATTTTTGTCATCTGGCTTATGGCAAAGGGAAGAATCGGTAATTTCTATCAGATTAAAGAGGAAGAACCTTCTATACTGGATATCTCATTTTCTGCCGAGGATGGGATAGGAGCGAAAGCATCTGAACAGGTGATGGACTTCCTTAAGAAATATGGTATCAATGGAAAAACGGCAAACAAAATCGGGGTTGCCATAGAAGAAATGACAGAGAATATTTATCAGTATTCAGGACAAAAACAGGTACATATTGATCTTCGCCTTAAAGCAGATGCGGAAAGCCTGATGCTGTCTTTCTGTGATGACGGACCGGAATTTGATCCTACAATTTATCAGCCGGAAGAAAAAGAGGAGTTTGCCATTGATAATATCATGATGCTTAAGGCGGTGTCCAAGGGGATAGAGTATCAGAGGGTTATCGGCCTCAATAAAACAACGGTATTTTTTGAGCAAATGGAAGAAAATGGATATGAACATGAAAGACAACCTGATACTGGAGCAGTATCGGGAGAATAAAGATATTTTTGAACAACTGGGGAATATTGTACAGGGAATCCTGGAAAAGCTGGTAAAGGATGCAGGAATACGGGTTATGACAGTGGAACACCGGGTCAAGAAAGAGAACAGTCTGGTGGGAAAGCTATACCGGAAGGGAGACAGATATCAGGGTCTGGAGGATATCACGGATATCCTTGGCAATCGGGTAGTCTGTTATTTCTCCGATGATGTGGATGTGATCGGCAGCATGGTGGAGCAGAATTTTATTATTGACAGGGACAACTCTGTTGATAAGCGTAAGCTGATGCAGGCCAATTCCTTTGGATACCTGTCACTTCATTATGTCTGTTCGCTGCCTGAGGATGCAGGGTATCCGCCGGAAGTTTGCGGAAAGCGTTTTGAAATCCAGATCCGGACAATCTTACAGCATGTGTGGGATGCTATTAATCATGATATGGGTTATAAGGGCGATTTTGGCATGCCGAGGACAGTTATCAGACAGTTTGCAAGGCTGTCTGGTTTGTTTGAAATTATAGATGAAGAGTTCATGCGTGTGCGGGATAACATGGATGCCTACACGGAGCAGACAAGAGAGAAGATCGTACATGATGGAGCAGAGGATGTACTTATTGATATTGTTTCCCTGAAAGAATATATGCTACGAAATCAGAGGATGAGAGTATTTCTTCAGGAGATTGCCGATATTGAACATTCGGAAATATGTGAAGTGAATCCGGAAAGCTTTCTGTTACAGCTTAAATGGCTGCAGATTAATACGATCGGAGACCTTCAGAAGATGTTGGAGGAAAATGAGGAGCTGGCTCTGAAGCTGGCACAGGAGACACTTGGCGGTACGGAATTGGATATTGTCTCTTCCAATGTGGCATTGCGATTTCTGTGCAGAGCAAGACTTCTGACAGGCGGATACAGTGAGCAGCAGGCAGCAGAATTCCTGTCACTTACTGTCGACAACAAAGAACGCGCTGAACGGCAGGCGAAGCAGCTATTCCGGAAACATGGGGTATGCCGAGATATATAGTAATTGCTCTAAAGTTCCAAGATTGCGATAGCCTGCAAATAAAAAGTCAAGGCTAAATTGATGAACATTGAAAATTTTATACAGGTTGAAAAATAGGTATCAAAATAAGACCACCACACTAGTGCTGGTCTGAAAGAAAATGTTGTGAAATTATTCGGATTCTGGAAGTGATGAAAGATATTCTTTCACACGACCA
>JALETS010000129.1 GCA_022781395.1 Lachnospiraceae bacterium
GAATCCGAATCATGTGTATTCTAAGGAAGAGCTTTTCCGGGAAATCTGGGATATGGATTCTATAGGAGATATTGCTACGGTTACGGTACACATCAAGAAGATTCGTGAAAAAATCGAATTCGATACGGCCAAGCCTCAATACATCGAGACGATTTGGGGCGTAGGATACCGTTTTAGAATATAGATTTAAGCCCCAAAATAATTGGCTTATTCAACGATTTGGGTAAATAGCATTTGAAAAGCAATAAATGACCCACAAAACGTAAGTAATTGATGAAAACTTGGGTCATATTGGAGTAAACTTCTCAAAATGTTCCAAACTCAAAAATCAAGGCAACTAATTGGGACAATATTCGCAATAATCTCATGTATAGTTCCAAATAGCGGAATTTGCCGCGATATCAGGAATGCAATAGTGACAAGAATTCTGATTTTCCCTAAAGTCTTCTCAAACCTCTAATATCAGGAGTGACAAATCTCTTAAATCAGGAATCGTGTTTTCATGTTTGATCTTATGAGTTATAATTAGGGCGTCAGGCAACAGAAACACAGATATGAATATGGATAACTGAAAGCGAAGGATATATGGATAAACAGCGGATCATATATGAGGATAAAGACATCATTGTATGTCATAAACCGGCGGGAATAGCTACGCAGACGGCAAAAGTCGGACAGCGGGATATGGTAAGTGAGGTAAGTAATTATCTGGCGGGCTGTCAGAATCAGACAAAGCCTTATGTGGGGTTGGTACACAGGCTGGATCAGCCGGTGGAAGGAATTCTGGTTTTTGCCAGGAATTCTAAAGCAGCAGGTGAACTTAGCAGGCAGATGACTGCCAATAAGATGAAAAAGCAATACTATGCTGTAATAGGAGCAGAGGACCTTAAAGCAGAAGATGTAGCTGCCGGGGTAGAAAGAACTTTGGTAGATTATTTATATAAGGATGGGAGAACAAATACTTCTTCTGTAGTGGTGAAGGAGCATCAGGATGCCAAAAGGGCAGAACTGTCCTATGAAATCGTCGAGCAGCAGACTGAGACAGGACTTGCACTTGTCAGAATTCGCCTGGTAACCGGCCGACATCATCAGATCCGGGTACAGATGAGCCATGCCGGGATGAGTCTGGTCGGAGATTCCAAATATGCTGATGAGAAAACAAAACAGCTTTCCAAACGGTTGGGGATACGGCAGATTGCGTTATGTGCCTATCAGTTAAGTTTTGAACATCCTGTAACAGGCAAAAGGATGCAGCTCCAGATTACACCTGAGAGCAGGATTTTTCAGATATTTTCCGTATAGTAGGGGAAAGAAAACGACATAATAGAATTAGAGCATGATATCACGTAAGAAGCAGAAAGGACATCTTTCTGCTTCCTTTTATGTCATCAGAAATTTCTCATATGCAGGGAGAAGCATAACGATGTCAGAGTGGAATTTATCCGACCAAATAAATTCTTTCAGCAATAATAAACTTATAAAAGCATGTATTGTCGCGGTTGCAGTCTATCTTTTCTTTCGGTATTTGTTTACATTAATCGCACCTTTTGCACTGGCATTCCTACTGATTTCCTTATGTTATCCGATGTTGGACAGAATGCAGAAGCGGATTCCGATTAAGAAGAAATTTCTGGCAGTGGCTATTATTGTGCCATTTCTGTTGCTTGTCATTGGAGTTCTATGGGCTGTTATGGTATTTGGTGTCAGGCAGCTGGATGGTCTACCGGCATTTTGTACTACTGTAGGTAATCAGATGGAGTCCTTTTTTCATCAGTGTTGCTGCAGGCTGGATGGCCGATTTGGCTGGAATGGTCAGGAGATTGAAGACTATATGGTACAACAGATGACTATAATCATGGAAAATGTTCAGATTCAGGTGGTTCCCCGGATTTTGTCGTCCTCTTATAATTGCGTCAGAGGCATCTGCTCTATTATAGGATTCCTGGCGATTACATGTATTGCAGCCTTTTTATTGGAAAAGGATTACACGAGAGCAATAGAGTGGATTCAGTCATCAAAAGAGCTTCAGGCTGTCAGGACAATTATGGAAGGAATTATATCTTATCTCATTACATTCATTAAGGCACAGGGTATTATTCTTATTATCATCAGCATACTATGTGGTGTTACTTTATACTTTGCAGGGATTGCCGGTGGAGCTCTGTTAGGGCTTTTGGCGGGATGTTTAGATGTACTGCCTTTTATCGGTACCGGCATCATACTGGTGCCGTTATCGATCTGGCAGCTATTAAACGGACGCTATATACAGATGATAGTATGTATTGTGCTGTATGGAGTCTGTATTTTAGTCAGGGAACTTTTGGAGCCTAAGCTTATTGGTAAAAGAATGGGGATTGCACCGGTTCTGATGCTGCTTGCTGTTTATGCTGGGATAAAACTCTTTGGCATGGGCGGAATTATTAAGGGACCGCTGGCGCTTATCGCTATCTGTGAAATTATGAAGAAGCACTAGAGTTAAGAAGAATTCATGATATAATAAACGCAAGCTTAACAGCTTGCGTTACAAGAATTGCAGAGCAATTCTTGCTGGAGAACAATCTGGAGAACAATAAACAGAGGCAATTATTGGTATGAATAAGGCAGAGGGAAGCATAGGTGCACAACCAAATAAGGGACCGTTCTGGTGCAAGGAAATAGGGCAGGGTATTATGATGGCCTATTTTATCGTGATTGCCGTGATTTATCCTTTCTACGTGCCGGGCGGATATGTGCAGATCGGAGAGGTGAAGTATGTCTTTTTCCGAAATGTGACACTTGTTACCATAGCGGTAATGCTCCTGCTGATTTTGATATGGCTGGTACAGAAGCACAGCAAAGGAAAACTGGTGGAACTTTATCAGCATATGTCGCTATCGGATTGGTTTGCCTATGGCTACTTAATTGTAATCATGCTGTCCTATCTGGGTTCTTCTTATAAAACAGATGCACTGTGGGGCGTGGAAGGCTGGCATATGGGAGTTGTCTCTCAAATGATGTTTGTACTTCTGTATTTCTTTATCTCACGTTTTTTTGTTTGTAACCGCAAATGGTTGTCCG
This sequence comes from Lachnospiraceae bacterium, assembly GCA_022781395.1. GTDB lineage: Bacteria > Bacillota > Clostridia > Lachnospirales > Lachnospiraceae > UBA3282. The sequence continues at coordinate 3,058 of JALETS010000129.1, forward strand.
TATGGCTGGTAGCAGCCGGGGGTGTCTTTGTGCTGGGTATTCTGAACCGGTATTCTGTCTATCCGGTTAGGATGGAAGGGCAGATGGGGACGTTTATTTCAACTCTTGGAAATATTAACTGGTTCTGCGGATATTGGGCAGTAATCGCACCTTTGGGTATTACATTGTATTGGTGTACTGACCGGTTATCAGTAAGGATATTTGCAGGAATTTTCAGCGGGGTTGCGATGCTGGCGGGTATTACGCAGGGAAGCAGCAGTGCGTACCTGGTTTATCTGGCTGTTTTTGGGGTATTACTGATATTTTCTGTGCAGAGTAATGAGAAGCTTTTTCGGTTTCTGGAAGTAGGCATGATATTTGCGGTCAGTTGTATGATTGGAAGAATAATGCGTTACATGCCGGGCTTGCGCTATAATTACGGAAATAATATTTATCCCACAGGGTCACACATTACAGATCTGTTATTAGATGAAAATACTGCTTTATGGCTGTTTGCCGGAATGGCTGTATGCTATGGATTATTATATGCTGTGCAGAAATATCGAGGCTTTCAAATGGGAGAGTATAGAACGTTTCAGAGATATAGCGGAGCGGCACTGGTATTTCTGTATGTTGTTCTAACAGTCATTTTTTTACGTAACAGCGACATGCTCAATTGTAATAAGGAAGTAGATGAGACAGCAGCATATAAAAATGGAGGGGTTATTTTCCGGGATGATTGGGGAAACAGCCGGGGAGCGGCATGGAATTGTGGGATCGGCGCGTATCGCAGCATGGATATGGTACATAAAACTGTCGGAATCGGGCCGGATTGTTTTGCGGATTATGTATATGAGATACCTGAGCTGGCAGAGCGGCTGGTTGATCAATTCGGAAATGAGAGATTGACAAATGCCCATAATGAGTGGCTTACCGTGTTAGTTAATACAGGATGGCTGGGGGTGTTCTGTTATGCAGGAATCTTTATAACAGTATGGATTCGCTGTGTCAGGAGAGCAAAAGGAAAACCATTGTTATATGTATGTGCCATCAGCATATTGGCATATACGATACATAATATGGTGAGTTTTCAACAGATTCTGAGTACGCCCTATATATTTATAGTATTAGGCATGGGAGAAGGGCTGCTTCGGAGAACTGAGACAGAATCTGAGAGTACAGAACTTGTGTAGAAAAGAGAGTAGAATGAGTAATAAGGTAAAAAAAAGAAGAAAAGATCCTGCTACAAACGCAGGGGCAGAGATTTTTGGACAGCTTATAGAATATACACTGGCAGTTATGATGATTGTAGTCTGCGTGGCAGTTCCGTTGTATGCGAAGGAGGGTTATCAGCAGATCGGGAACGCTAAGTTTACTGCGTATAAATATATCATAATGGTTGGATTTTCCATTCTGCTGGTAATGGCGGCTTTTTACTTTCTTTTCAGGATTCGGGAAAAGTTTAAATGGTCTGTGTCCATTACGGATGTGCTTGTGCCGGCTTATCTGATTTTCTCCGGAATTTCCGTAATTTCGGGTGGATTCTATGAAGACGCTTTGTGGGGCTGTAATGGTTGGAATATGGGACTGATGTCGCAGCTTAGTTTTGTGCTGCTGTATCTGTTTCTATCGAGATTCGGAAGGTATTACCGGCTCATCGTAACTGTTATGTGCTCTGTGGCAGCCGTGGTATTTTTTATAGGTATTCTACATCGTATGATGATAGACCCCATTGGATTTTATGATGGCCTGGAGAATTATCAGAAAGCACAGTTTCTATCCACTCTGGGACAGGCTACCTGGTATGCCAGTTTTCTGGTGGTTATGCTGCCTGTTGGTATTGCATTCTTTCTATATGCCGGGAACAGATTGTGCCTGGTGTTAAGCGGAATCTATGTATGGATTGGGTTCTGTTCATTGGTAACACAGAACAGCGACAGCGCATATTTTGCCCTGGCGGGATTTATGTTAGTGTTTTTCTGGCTTTCTGCGGAGAAGAGGGAGAGCTTCTGTCGTTTTCTGTGGGTATGTACGCTCTTTTTTGCAGCAGGAAAGCTTATGTATTACCTATTGAAAATTCATCCCAATCCCGATCTGGAATATGATGTAATAACTAATTTTATACTTTGTTCGGCATGTACGTGGATACTACTTGTCCTATTTGCGGCAGCAGGTGTGACCATGCATTTGTGTAAGCAGAAACCATATCCGGCGGAAATGATGCTGCGGCTGCGGAAAGGTATGCTGATTGCAGTAGGAACATTGTCCGTGGGAATCGTATGCTGTATTGTGCTGCAGGCTAAGGGGCTTCTGCCGGAGTGGCTGGCTGTAAGGCTTGGGCGGCTATCCTATCTCAACTGGGATGACAGTTGGGGAAATGGCAGAGGGAGGATCTGGAGTTTTGCGGTACGGATGTATGGGCAGGAGAGTCTGCGCCACAAGTTGTTTGGTGTAGGGCCGGATTGCTTTAACAGTTATGTAACGGCATATCACAGTGAAGAGGCACAGCTTCTGTGGGGAGAGAAACTTTTGACCAATGCCCATAATGAATGGCTGAATATTCTGATCAATACCGGGTTGTTTGGTGTGGCAGCCTACGTGGGGATTTTTGTATCGGCAGCCAGCCGTTTTATGAAAAGGGCCTCCGAAAATCCGATGTTAGCGGGGGCGACAGCTGCCATTGTATCCTATATGGCATACAACTTTTTCTGTTATCAGCAAGTATTGTGTACACCCTTTATTTTTATCCTGATAGGGATAGGAGAATATGTGACAAAACAGTTGACAAATAAAATCTCTTCTTCTAGAATCATAATCAATAAAGCAAAAAAGAAACAGTTGACGTGACGGAGAAGAGAATAGTACGGATAGGGAACGTGACAGAGAGAGGATTACAGGTGGAAGATCCTTACGGGAAATATTCGGAACCGGCCTCGGAGTCCTGTGTGAGGAGCGCAGCGTAGCACCGGCGATAACGGTATGAGAAGCAGAGCGCAGATGCGTTAAGTAGGGTGGTACCG
>JALETS010000145.1 GCA_022781395.1 Lachnospiraceae bacterium
CATCCGCTATTATCATTTTCTGCCACCGGAATATATTCCTGATTATGACCCCTATATTGATCTGGTAACACATAAAATGCCGATTCTCTCCGCCGGAGAAGACATCCTAAAACTATTTCCGAATCTGAATCCGGTTCTGACTGTACATGCTGCCGATGACGGAATTGATGAAGAAGAATTTTCCAGAAGAGCGCAAGAGCGCTACAGCAGACATTTTGACAATAAGGACGAATATTTTCTGCCGGAACGCATTGAAGAATTATATGCCATTATTGATTACTGCCAGACCCATGACATCACACCGGTACTGATAACCACACCCTTTTCCATGTATTACCGGGATCTGGTCTCCGATGAATTTCTTGAGAAATTCAATGCAACTGTAACAAAGATTGCTTCTGACACAGGTGTCAGTTATTACGATTATTCTGCTGATGAGAGATTTCGCGATAATCTGGATTATTTCTCAGACTCTGATCATTTGAATGATCAGGGTGCAGAATACTTCATGGATATTTTATGCGATGAGATAGTGGAACTCCGTGATATTCTTTAATTATCAATGTCTGAGTTTCTCACCGTGTTATGGAGTACTTCCCCACAATTCGTCCAGATATTCCAGCCGTCCAGCAAGATAATCTTTCAGGTTCTCAATGGCCACATCATAGTCCTTCATCTCAGAGTCTTTGTGTGCACTTTCTATCATCCGATCCATTGCTACAGAGGCTCTTATCTCATCCGCATATTGATCTATCTGCTCATCTAATACATATTGTAAATAAGGCCTGAGATTCTGATACTCTGACATAACCACCTTTCGAAAATAATCATCTTCATAAAGGGGTTGATACCATTCCTGCATTCCCACCATAAACACCGGGGATTCATATTCTTTCTGATATCCTTCTCCCATCGACCTGTCATAATCCCACACCGGTCCCAGAAAAAGCTTATCATTTCCTTTGTTCTTGTAAAAGAAGGTACTTATAACCATACCATCATCATCTAAAGCAATGTTTTCTAACACTAAATGATCAGCAAAAGATTTCACATCAATACAATCACGATACTCCGGATCTCCCGACACAATCATTCTTTCAATCCACCTCATATATCCGGAGATGTACTCCTGCTGCTCTTCACTTATCAGCTTCGGGGAATGGACAGTAAACATGGCATACTCTGTACTAATAAACGGCGATATTGCATTCTCCGGATCAATCATTTCTTTTTCCAGAAAATAACCGCCACTGATATCATCATCCTTCTCCGTCAACTCATGAATCTCTACTCTTCCTTCTCCCACTGTAACCGCCTCTGTCAACAAATACAGACCACTATACTCACCGTTACAATACAAATCAACCCATGTACTCTGAATGGCATAATCCATTTGAAGTTCCCCGGCCATATCATATACCAGTTTAGAATGGATCTTATCCGACTCGAAGCACATTGCCAGAAGATTCCACTTCTCTCCGGCATCCATGTTACATAAGGAATAAGCAACAGGAAGTTTAATGGAATACGGTTTTTTATCCTGACCCCATGTACTGTTGCCACGTCCGGAAATCTTATCAAGCCTCCCGTTATATCCCACATTGCCGTCCTCTGTAATAACAGTCAGCTTACCGCTTTCTTCATTATCTTTATTACTGCGCAGATATTCCATACTCCCGCTGTCTGTGTTTACAAAAAAAGCCGGAAGATTCTCAGACTTCATAAAGCAAACCCGATACCTGACATCTGACTTACTTTCTTTGAATGAATAAACCTCTCCCGCTTCCCATTCGAAGCTGCTTCCCCACTTATATAGATGATTGTCTATTTCAATGCCTGATTTCCCTATTTCGTCCAGAAAAATCTTACTGTCATTTACAAAAGATGGCAGGAAAAAGTAATAAATGTCCCTCTCCTCATCATGCCACGGGTATACGCATTGTTCTGTATTATCCGCTTTCACCGTTACCTTCAAAGGCATATCTCCCAAACCGGTCACTAATTGCACATCCCTGTTGCAAAATCCTATCAGGAAATATCCACAGAACAGCAAAACAGCCAGCAGAATAATCAATCTGGTTCTCTTTCTCATTTACTTTCTCTCAACGACTGCTTCCACTCTATAATATCTGACATTACCGCCTGTTTCTCCACATAACGATCAGATGACAAATAGAAATCCTCCGCAGCAGCATCTCCTAATTCAGGATTAACTTCATCCGGAATGACCTTTCCTGGATGAAACAAAATCTCCAGCACTCTGTTATCGTGTTCTGCCTTGCGCGTCATTGCTCCATACAGCTTTTGTATTCTTTTATAATCCATATGTCCGCTCATGATAAGCCCCCACAGATACATCTGTTCTTTATGATGTGTCTTATCATATCTGTCTACTTTATAGGAATACAGTGCCAACAGCCGATTCTTCACGAAATTAATCGGACGGTAAGTTTTCCATAAAGATGTCTCAGCCAGAAATACACCAAGAACTTCTTTGGAATTGCGAATGTACTCCAGCGGATAGCCTTCTTCCTCCACAACCTCCGTAACAGCTTCCCAGACCACCGGAATCATATGCGCATGCTGATGTGAATCAATCCTGAGTCCCTTTTGAGCACAGGGTATGCCGTTACTCTCTGCAATCTTCCGGCACCGTTCTATTGCTTTCTGCGTCCTCTCTATCTGCGCTTTTATCTCTTTCTTAAGCTGCGCTTTGGCCACTCTTCGTTTCCAAGGCATATAGGACAGCTTAAATAAGCCCCCCCAGGACAATCCCATCAGATCACTGTCCGCCCTTGTAAGCAATGGCACCTCACGATGACCGGCAAGACTGCGTCCTTCCACAAAATCAAGGTGCACTGACATAGCCGGCAGAAATGACAGGGTCGGAATTGCCTCATATATCATCCCCATACATTCCTCAAAGCTTGATGTATTAGGAACAATACTGATACTATTCAGTTTACCGGCTTTCATACACTCCAACATATCTTTCGACGTATTGACTGTAAGTGCATAATCATCTGCATGAATATCTATCCTGCTCATAAGCATATTTCCTTTTTCTTCTGCTCCATTATTGGGCCCATCATATTTATGCTCAAACTACTGTTCCTTGCTTATTCCACCTTGCGAGGCTCCCGCTCCCTGCCATGCCTGAAACCGTCTTTCAGGGAATCACCGCGCAAAATAAGTGCTTTAAGCTGTTTCCCGGAAGAAGTATTGGGAAATGCCGCATATCCCACCTGATCCCCACTGTCCGGAAGCCATATATATTCTCCGTCAACCTCATACATTGATGCCGGCCAGGCAAGATAATCCGGCTGTCTGACGAGATATTTTGCTTCCAGCTGTGGCAGTTCTTTTACCCCACTGACATATATCGCCATAAGCGGCACCAGTAAAACAGCCACCAGAAGCATCAATGCCCTGTCTCTGTACCTGTACTGCCATTCCCCTAAGGCGATTGCAATCAATACAAAGAAATATACTTCACCATACCGCATCAGCGGTGCCGATACCATCCAGAACAACAAACCACCGATACTGACTGCCAGAAAAACAAATTTCTCATAGTTTCTGCGGCGAAGATACCGGATCAATTGCCAACAGACCACAATGGCCGCTGCAACGCCACAGATGATAATTACCTTATCGTTCCATTCCTTTGACAGAAACCACTCAGGCAGCCACTCCACCAAAGTTTTGCCATAATCATCTGCATTAGTAATACCCCGGCCAAACATCGTAATATCCTGCCTGTCCATCTCAAGAATGGCTTTATCCATCTTCCAGTCCACGGAGAACAGGTCAATACCGGAATAGGGATAGATCAGGTAACCCGATATGATCACATTACGAATCAGAAACGGCAGTGCAATCACAATGCCCGTTAACAAATTCCCCAATATTTTCTTATATTCCTTTTCCTTTAACAGTTTAAATGCCGGATAAATAACCAAAAGAACCAACATAGCTGCCGACAGCTTAACCGTCACAGCATATACACCCAACAGACAGCAGAAACACCATGGATTTAAGGATTTCTCTTCCCGCTCTGCTGCCTCACACCATTTAGCGCTGATATACAGCAATAACAGCATGGACAATATATCTGTACCGCAGGATGAAATAGTATTTCTCATCAGTACGATATAGATAACCATCGCAACCTTCAACAAATCCGAAGTCTGCCATGCCTTTCTTTCCTCTGTACTTCGCACTCTGATTGTTGTGAAAGCCCATGTAAGCGCAGCAAAACAGAAGAATCCGTTCAGGGAATGCATGGACTGCCCTACCAGCCATCCCAGACTGAACAAAGCCTGAAGGCTCATAAATGCGCTGTTATACGCAAGACGCATCTGCAAATTACCAAGCCCCGGAACAACTCCATATTCCTCAATCCACCGGATAGCCTGCGCATGATATAAACCGGTATCATAGTGCCAGGGCTCACGCGTAGTCCAGACAAGCGTGAAAAAAAGGCATAAAACCCCCACTATCATCTGTCTTCGATATTTTACAAGGCTGCCGCGTATTGTAATCTGACTGTCCGTAATACAACGTTTTCTTCGAACAATATATAAAAGTACAATAGCAATTCCTGCAGCGCCCAGAAGTGTACAGGCAATTCCCGCCACTTTATAAAAAAGGCTGAAAAACTCCGCATATACATTCAGGAATACGATTCCCGTCACAACATACACGTCTGTTTTCCCCATTGTCTGCAGATCATGCCGATAGATTCCGTCTACGATCGTCCTGCCATAAATATATGCTGCCGTTCCGATGACCAGCCAGCTAAAAAGCACCATGAGCATAGTTATTTCTCCTCTGCGTTATCCTCTTTCCACACAAAGGTGTCAATAATATATCTGGGTCTATGTTTTGTCTCCATATAAATCTTACCCACATATTCTCCGATGATACCAAGTGACACCAGTGTCACCCCGCCTGTCAAAAGAGATACCAGAACCGACGTGGTATAACCGGGCACATTATTACCCTGTATCCAATCCACAACTACCGTAACACCTACTACACCAAAAAACAGGAAAAAGATAAAGCCCAATACTGCAATCATTCGAAGCGGTCTGATGCTCATGGAGGTAATTCCGTCTAGTGCCAGAGTCATCATTTTGCTCAAAGTGTATTTAGAGTGACCCGCTTCTCTCGCCTTCACATCAAAATACACCACATCGGAAGGGAATCCCATGGTAGGAATCAGTCCGCGCAGGAATAGATTCGTCTCCTTATATTCTGCCAGCGCATCCAGCGCTTTCTTGGACATCAGACGATAATCCGCATGATTGGCAATAACCTTGCTTCCAAGAAGATGCATCAGCTTATAATAAAGAGTTGCCGTTCCTTTCTTAAATGTGCCGTCAGAATGTCTGTCATTCCGCACACCGTATACAACTTCACTTCCTGCCATATAGCTTGCCAGGAATTTGTCAAGTGCTTCAATATCCTGCTGCAGATCAGCATCGATCGTGATAACAACATCTGCATATTTTCGTGCCATCATCATTCCCGCCAGAATAGCGCTCTGATGCCCGTAATTACCCGCCAGGCTTACCACCGAAAACATGGCGTCCTCAGCCGCAATCTCATGCAGCAGGCGAAGCGTATTATCACGACTTCCATCATTGACAAACATGATCTTGCTGTTCCCGGCAATCCTACCTTCCTTCTCCAGCCGTCTGATCTTCTCTCCCATAACCTGTGCCGATTTCTCTATAACTTCTTCCTCGTTATAGCATGGCACTACCAGATATAAAATCGGAATCTCCCGGACTGCTACTCCTTCTTTTGCGTTTTCCTGCATTTTTGCTCTAATCTCCATCCGTTTTTCTTTTAACATTTGTAACTATTCAGAACCCTATTCATAAAATAGTTACTACACTTTATAATACTGCCGATACCATTCTACGAATTTACTCAGGCCTTCTTCAATAGAGGTATCCGGTTTAAAATCATAATCCCGCATCAAATCAGACACATCCGCGTATGTCTGATACACATCTCCCGGCTGCATCGGCAGATATTCCTTATTTGCTGTTCTGCCAAGACATTTTTCCAGCGTATCAATAAAGTCCATCAATTTCTCCGGCTTATTATTACCGATATTATAGATTTTATAGCGGGCTCCCTTCAGATTAACCTCCGGCGGATTACAAAGAACATTTTCTACACCTTTCACAATATCATCAATATAGGTGAAATCACGGTACATATCGCCATTGTTATATATCTGAATCGGTTCTCCCGCCATGATCTTCTTCGTAAACTTATAATATGCCATATCCGGTCTGCCGAAAGGCCCATAGACCGTAAAGAAACGAAGTCCCGTTACCGGAATCTGATATAATTTGCTGTAAGCATGCGCCATCAGCTCATTGGACTTCTTCGTTGCCGCATAAAGACTTACCGGCTCATCCACCTTATCTTCCGTGGAAAACGGCACCTTATCATTGCCGCCGTACACAGAACTGGAAGAAGCATAAACCAGATGCTCTACCGGAAAATACCGGCACGCCTGCAAAATATGGAAAAAGCCCATCATATTGGACTGCATATAGGCTTCCGGATTATCAATACTGTATCTGACACCGGCCTGCGCCCCCAGATTGACCACGATCTGTGGCTGATATTCCTGAAATGCACTGAGCACGGCAGCGCTGTCTGCCAGATCTCCCTTGATAAATCTATAGTTATCATACTGCTCTAAGATCGCCAGCCGGTCTTCCTTCAGACTTACCTCATAGTAATCATTCAGATTATCAAACCCGATCACCCTGGCTCCCTTTTCTAACAGACTTTTGGACAAATGAAAACCAATAAAGCCCGCTCCTCCGGTAATCAGATATGTTTTATTTACATCCAATAGATTCATTTCCTGCCTCCTTACCGGCCGATACTGTAATACTCGATTCCCGCATTCTTCATATCCTGTACACCGTACAGATTTCGTCCGTCATATACGAGCGGGATCTTCATATATTGTTTAAACGTCTCAGGGGCAATCTCTTTAATTACCTTCCACTCCGTAAAGACGAAGCAGATATTGGCATCCAGCAGAGCCTCCTCAGGCGACTGTACATAATGGATCGTGCCTTTCAGATTGGAACCCTCAGGATACTTCTTCTTAAAGTTATCTGCAGCAATGGGATCATATGCATAAATATCCGCACCATTCTGCAAAAGCAGTTCCACATTGTCCAAGGATGGTGCTTCTCTGAGATCATCCGTTCCTGCTTTGAATGCAAGTCCCAGCACAGCCACTTTCAGATGTTCAAAAGTGATCATCCGGTTGCTCGCCTTATAAAACAGCTTTGTCTTCTGCTCCGCATTCACATCCACTGCCGCTTCTACCGTGCGAAGCGTATATCCATGCTGTTTCGCAATATATTTCAGCGCCTTTGTATCCTTAGGGAAGCAGCTGCCGCCATAGCCCACACCGGCATTTAAGAATCTGGCACCGATTCTGGCATCATAACTCATACCTTCCGCCACTGCACCGATATCGGCACCTACCAGTTCACACAGATTGGCAATATCATTCATATAAGAAATCTTGAGTGCCAGAAAATCGTTGCATGCATATTTGATCATCTCCGCAGACCTTCTGTTGACAGATACGATGGGCAGATTGAACGGCTCATAGATTTTTTTTAAGGTTGCCTCAGCTTCCTTACTCTCTGTGCCGATAATGATCCTTGCTGCATGCAAAGTATCATGTACCGCAGAACCCTGGGCCAGGAATTCCGGATTGGATGCCACTTCCACCTTCACATCCCTCACAAGAAAATCTCTGATAAACTGCTCTACTTTATCATTGGTTCCTACCGGAACAGTTGATTTCACAACCACCAGACAATCCCTCTCCACTGATTCCGCAATCTGTCTGGACACTGTGGCAATATAGCTTAAATTAGCGGAACCATCCGGCTGCTCCGGTGTTCCTACACCGATGAAAATAGCCTCCGCATCCTTATAAGCACTCTGATAATCCGTGGTATAATGAAGTCTGCCGGCAGCATTATTCTTCTGCATCAGCTCCTCCAGCCCTTCCTCATAGATAGGCGTCACACCTCTCCTCATCATCTGTACTTTAGATTCATCTACATCCACACAGGTAACGTCATGCCCCTTCTCCGCAAAACATACACCTGCTACTAGTCCTACATATCCGGTTCCCGCTACTGCTATTTTCATGATTCTTCTCCTCCGCTACCCTATCATTTTAATATATCCGACTACAATTTTTCTTTACTGAAAGCTCTCTTACATTTTCCAAGCAATCGCTGCCATATGGATGGTCCGTGATAGCTGCGCGCCTTCTCTTCATCAAATAAGTCCTTCAAATCTGCCTGACTATTTACATAATCCCACCAGACATTACCAAGATTCGTGTCATACCGTTTCCACGGTTTATCTCCCGCATAATGGATTATTATGGGGTTTTGAAGTGCCTCTTCACATTCTGCGGCAGAGAAAATCTTTTCCTCTATAAATCTATTATAATCCTCTTCTTCCATATATGCCAGTCGATTATATTTGGGTGGCAGATACAGGATGGCATCACGGCAGGTAATGTTTAGAATATCCTGATCCTGATAATACAGCTTTTCTTTTGCCAGTTCATTCCACTCTGCTTCCAGTCCCCGTTTTCTGATCTCTGCCAGATTTAGCAGCGTAACCCCGGCATTGATATACCGGCCTTTCTGCCCTTCCAGCAATTTCCAATAAGGTCTGTCACTGTTCCATTCCCACTTGTCAGTCAGATTTACGGCGCCTTTGACTCCTGCCAGCACATTCCCGGTCAGATCTGTCTGCCAGACAGGAAGAAGGCTGTCCCGAATCAGTACATCCACATCAAGATAAAGGATCTTATCCACATCCGGGAGAAGACGATGCAGCATCAGCCTCAGATAGGTACCCGTAGAAATACCTCTGACTTCATAGGAGTGTTCGTAGGGGTTTTCCACACAGCGCATATACAATACCGATTCCGGATCTCTGGATGCCACAATACGCTG
>JALETS010000153.1 GCA_022781395.1 Lachnospiraceae bacterium
CAAGCCTATTACCTGACTGTCAACGCTTAAGCACCACCATTGCTGGTGACGCTCCATGACTCGCTATTGGTTGTCTGACTGGACTTTACCAAGCAGGATTTCCACCTGCTAAACTCAAGGACATTGCTATGTCGCTCGCATGTTTGGATTATAAGTGCTCTGATGCTCATACAGGTTCAGTGTCCCCGTGATAACAAAGGCCAGGTCATTCTTCATGACAATATAGACAGCGCCTTCGATGGTCACCACCTGCAACTTGGATGCATCCTTATAGTCCGTCCCATTCAACGCATTATACAGCTGCAGCAGTGCCTCTCTGTCCTTCTCAAACAGGAACCGGAATAGTCTGTCCTTCGTCTGCCGGTGCACCTTATGCCTGCCCCGCCGGACAAACAACCTTGTCCAGAAATATTCTTTCTTCTGTTTCTTGCTCTTCATACCGTATCCTCCCTTATACCGGCAGGATACCGGGGCAGCATATGCACTCCCTGCTTCCAGTTCCTGCCTTATTCAGTTAAAAGTAAAAGAAAATCTGACAGAAACTGTCTGAATGTACGAGATGTACATTATTTAGAATTTCTCTGATGAGAATATCATAGAATAGGTTTTCTTATTTGTCAATCAAAAAATTTAATATTCATTAACGGAATTACGTTTTCTACAAAAAAAGAGAAACTGCTTTCACAGTCTCTCTTTGAAAATCTCTCTTACATAATCTCCTTAAGAAGCTTTCTTCTTCCTTACAAGGAATACCCCAAGCCCGATTACGATTACTACAGCGCCAATCAGCAGCAACCATAAAGGCTTTCGGTATATGCACCTTCTTTTGGATACTCCTCACAGCTCCATTCTTCGAGCGTGATGGTCTCTTCGGATTCTGCTTCGATATCCTCTTCATTTTCTACCGTTGCCAGAATCTGTGTTGGCAGTAATGCTACAACATCATCAAAGGATGCCGGGCAGTTCTTATTTGCAAAGGGCAGAGCCATATTTCCGGTTTTAGGATCTATAATATCTTCCTCATCGATCCACTCCCATGCAGTGATGGTTATGGCAGTATCGCCTTCTACCTCATCCTTCTCATCAGGGTCTGTCTGTTCCTCATCGTCTGAAGGTGCAGGATCGTCCTCCGGTTCAGATGCATTATCCGGTATGTCCTCTTCGTCCTCAGACTCATTATCCGGCGTATCTTCTCCGTCCTCAGACTCATTATCCGCCGTATCGTTTTCGGACACAGAAGCATTCTCTTCTTCCTGCTCATATCCGGATTCCTGTGTTTCTCCGGTCTCGGCCCTTGCCGTAACCGGAAGCATCGTCCCCGTCAGACAGACGCTGAGAAGAACGGCAAGCCACCGCTTCCCGCTCCTTCTCAGCTGTCTTTTCCTGCAAAATTCTTTCATTATAATGCTCCTTCATTTATATATACTTTTACACATTATTGTATCATAATGTCTTAACGGCTATAAAGCAACAGACCTGTCCTAAAACGACGTTGAAACGTCCTAAATCGACAGGAACGGACTTAAAAAGACCGATGAAGAATCTCACTATATCCTCCATCGGTCTTTATGTCTATTGTCAGTTATACTGCCACCCTTATTCAGTTGGTAAAACATCATTACTGCTTTGAATAAATTCTATCTCTTCGGTATTAAACAGGATACACCCGCAATGGCCTTTGAAAGTCGGGAAACATGTCACTTTCAGGTAAGTATCTATCTCAGGGCTGTAGTCAAGAATCTCCAGTTTCTCCCCATACAGGGTAGCCCGTTCATAGCTTCTGCACCACTTGGAATCCATGTTGGCAAACAGACTGCCAAACGAATTGCCGATCAGTTTCTCCAACGGTAACTTCTCCAGTTGTGCCAGTGCGGGATTACCATATCTGAAAATCCAGTCCACAGCACGATGTTCCTCATCAAATATCATCTCGATATCCGCAAATGCAAAGGGTACATTATCAAAGCTTCTGTAATATTCATGATATTCCTCCTCCGTTGCAGGCATATCCTCCCTGATAAAGCTGCTGATCATGCTCTTCTGCTTTGTATGGAACTGTTCGATAATCTCCTTTTTCTTTCGCAGTGTATATATCAGCGACTCTCCGTTACTTAAATTGATTTTATCGGTAATATCATGTATCGCCATTATGGATACAATGCAGCCGCGGTGCACCTTGATAAAGCTCTCTCCAAGCATTTGCTCAAGCTCCGAGATTATCATTCTGGTATCATATACCCGTTCTCCCGAAACATGAATCTCAATACACTTATCTACCTTAAGCGCATAAAGAATGGTACTGACATTAAGCACAATCTTTCTTCTGTTGGAAATAATAGTAATATATCTTGCCTCCTGCAAACCAGACACCTCCGTTTGCCCTGTCAAAAGTCATTGTCTGTAAACCCGGTTCAGGATTATTCGATTGGCTTAAAATCAGATGCCGGATGCTTGCACCATGGACAGATGAAATCCTCCGGCAGGGTATCTCCCTCGTAGATATAGCCGCAGACAGTACAGATAAATCCCTTTTTCTTCTCTGTAGCAGCAGGTGCTGACTTAATATTCTTCTGATAATAGCTGTATGTGACGGAAGCATCTTCTGACAATACCGCACCGTCTGTTACATCTGCCAGGAACAACGTATGTGTGCCCAGATCGGTCATGGAAACGACCTTTGCTGACAGATAGGCATTGGTCTCCTCTGCCAGATAGATAATACCGTTTTCCGATCTCTCAAAGGTAATGCCCTCCGCCTTATCTACCGTGGCACCGCTCTGAAAACCCCAGTGCTTATAAGTCTCAAACCTGGAATTTTCCGTCAGAATGGACACATTGAACTGTCCTGTTCTCACGATCATGTCATGGGTATAGTTCTGCTTGTTAACCGCTACGATAATGCGGTTTGGTGTGGTTGTTACCTGGGATACCGTATTCACGATACAACCGTTATCTTTGCCCTCCTCTTTGGCGGTCAGAATAAACAGCCCGTAAGTTAAATTGTACATTGCTTTCTTATCCATATTTATGCTCCTTTCCCGATTATTGCGATACTTTTATTATATTCTTTTTATCATCTGTAACTACAGTCTGTCAATATTCAGATTGTGTATATATTGACTGTATTCATTCTTTTTGTCAGGTAATGTGTCTTACAATTTTCATTCTCCATAGTCTGTTATCTCCGGTCAGTTCTACCCGGCACTGGTATCCTGCACCGTTATCGCACTGATAATCGTAATAGTCTCTCTGCGGTGTCGCATACATCTGCAAAAGGCTCATGATCGTACCGCCATGCACAACCATGACCGTATCCGTCTGAAGCGTTGGCACAAGCTTTTCAAAGCCCTCCGCACATCTGCTCTTCATCTGCTCCATGGATTCGCCCTTCGGAAAAGCCATCCTGCCATCACTGTCAACCCATTCCTGATAAACAGATTTCAAGGTGTCATCCTGCATCAGTTCTTCGTAAGATTTTCCTTCAAACAGCCCAAAATCTGTCTCCCGGAACTCCGGATAAATCTCCGGTGTCACATCAGGATACAGAATCTCTGCCGTCTCCAGGCAACGCCGCATGGGGCTTATGATTACGCGGGCAGCCTGCGGATAGATACCCTCCGCTTTCCATGACTCCAAAGCCTCTCTTCCCTCGCGGCACAATGGCTCATCAGTTGTTCCGATATACCTTTTCTGTAAATTGCCCGCTGTGCTGCCATGTCGGATCATGCTTATGCAGATCGATGTTTTTATCGTCTGTGGGATGCCGCAGTGCACACGTTCTACCGTGTCAGCTTCTTCTGCCAGCACGCAGAGCACTCTGCCTACGCACTCCCGGTAATCCCGTTCTGCTTTTTCCATGGGAACTATGCCGTTCCCCACTTCATCACAGATTAAGATCAGGTCCGGCATCTGCACAGCCATGTTTAGCAGGTAATCGGCTATCTGGTTTACATAATTCTCAACTCTCTGTGTATCATTCCGGACTTTTTGCTCCCCGGAATCATCATTCGTCAGCTTTTCCATCATGCTTCTAACAATTTTATGTAAACCATTGATGCATCGCCACTGCCCCCCCGCTACCGGATAGCCGCCCTGCCAGATATCGGACTCTTCGATAGAATATTTCTTCTTTACATATTCCTTTTTCCCCTGATAAACGCCGCCAATGACCAGATGCATATTCTACTCTTGTCCCTTCTGCATAGTAACTCTTTTTAATAGCATCCCCCACAAATCGTTCCTTATTCATTCCTGATACTTTCCATATAGGCAAGCACCTCCTCAGGTGCTCCTTCCAACAGGTAATTTCTGCCTCCGGCTGGCTGTCCGGTCTGCTCTAAGTAGGTCTGGCGAAGCTCCTCTCCTGCCTCCATAACCTCTCTTTCAAACTCTCTGGCAGAGACACGTGTAGCGCCTGCTCCCATAATGATAAGCTGCTCCAGTCCGTCGGAGGTCGCTACACGGACACGGTATTTCTTACTTATGTCATGGGACACCTTCTCAATATACTGATCGGCGGTTTCCGCCTCTTTGGTATATACCACATCAATGTTATGATAGCGCATGGTACTGCCGGGATTGCCTTTGACCTTGTAGGCATCAAACACAAGGATCAGATGCATCCTACGGTATGCCTGATAGTTGCTCATAATATCCATCAATTTACCTCTTGCACCATCCAGATTCGTCTGCGCCAGTTCTTTCAGACTCTCCCATGCAAAAATAATGTTATAGCCATCCACCAGAAGATATTCTTCTGCAGGCTGTGAGGTTCCTTTATAAGTCCTCCCGGGAATCGGATGCGGCACGTATGGTTCTCGCCCATCCCTGTTTCCTAGGAGTTTTTGTTCCAAAAGTGCGGTTGAAGATTTCCTCAATCTCGTCCTGTCCGATAAAATCCTCAGATGTGCTGGTCTTTCTCTCACCCTGCCGCCCGGCATAACGGACGGCAAAATCCTGAAGCTCATCCTCCGCATCCGTATCTTTGATCAGGGTACTCTCCAGGTGCATATACTCCTCAACCTGATTCCATTCTACCACAAAACCGGCTCCATGTGTACAGAAAACGGAGCCGCAGGGATTATCCGGATCATGCGCGGCTTCATACCCGATGGCATCCATGACCTCTTCCGGATTATGACATGGTTCATATCCTTTCAGACTGGTAAAAAGTCTGCCCCTGCCACCGGAATAAGCCATAAGCTGTGCCTGATACCCATGCATCTGTGCCACCGGCACCGTTCCTGTCAGAACTGCGTAATCTCCCTCTGTCTCCGG
>JALETS010000155.1 GCA_022781395.1 Lachnospiraceae bacterium
AATCCCCAGAAGTGTAAAAAGGACGGAGGATAGTAGCGTCCCTGCCAAAACCATCCCCATATGCCTGCTTCCGGCAAACGCTGCCAGAATCGCCGCTACCGCTAGTGAAACAAATCCCAGCGCTATAACTTTAGACCACACATATTCAGCGGCACTTACCGGCGCTACCGCCAAGGCGCAGGTAACACGCTGGCTTTTCTCCAGAAGGATAATGGCACCCATAAAGAATAACCCAAGGGCTGACGGATCTGAAAAGATCAAAATACCGGCCACGTTCTGCCGCCATGATACGGGAAGAGCAAACAATATAATGATATAAACAACGGAAAGTACTGCATACAGGAAATAAAAGCCGTACTTTGCCTGAAATTTTAAATCAGCTAAAATAAGATGTCGAAATCTCATAGGAATCTCCTTTTTCTAAGTGAAGACATTTGTTATGTAAACCGCCAGTCTACTCCAATGTTTTTCCAGTAATATCAATAAAAATATCATTGAGTGTAGGTTCACTACTATGAATGGACAGGAGTCTGTTCTCCCGAATCAGCCTGTTCAGCCTCTCATCCTTTGACAATTCAGTAATTGGGCAGCTTGCCGTACACTCCTTCTCCTCCATCCAGGAATAAGTAACTTTGGCCGCTCCTCTGGACATGATCAGATTATGGGGTGTATCCAGTGCATAAAGACTGCCATTGACAATAAATGCCACCCGGTCGCAGAGTTCCGTGGCATCCTGCATATTGTGGGTGGTCAGCAGTATGGTCTTACCCTTCGCCTTCTGCTCTATAATCATATCCTTCATAATCCGGTTGTTCGTCGGGTCAAGGCCGCTTGTTGGTTCATCCAGAAAAATAATATCAGGATCATGCAGTAAGGCCTTCACAAAGTTCAATCTTGCCTTCATCCCCTTAGAAAAATCCGACACCCGTTTGTCAGCATCATTTTCCAGTCCTACTGCCGACAACAGTTCATCTATGTCTGTCGTCTTCCTGCTGTACAATGAGGAAAAGAACTTCAGGTTTTCCCTGGCTGTCAGCTTCTCATACAGGGTCGAGAACTCAAAATCAACTCCCATATTCTCATAGAATTGCTGTGTCGGTCTGTTACAGGCAATCCCATTCACGCTGACCGAACCCTTGTAGGATGGAAGCATGCCTGTCAGGATTTTCTGCAGGGTACTCTTACCCGCTCCGGACGGCCCTAAGAACCCGAAGATTTCCCCCTCATGTACCGTAAAATTCATGTTACTGATAAAAGGCTTGTCCGAATAACTGAATGATAGATTTTCTACCTGGATCATAATGTTTTCTCCTGTAATGAATTTATTTACTATATGACTGTATTAATCTCCTTAGTCAAATAAAAACTTAAAAACCGGCTGTTGTTAAGCAAATGAAATCTACCACACAACAGCCTTTTCATCTCTATAATAGCTGATTAATCAGCCCCACTACCATTAGCCGCAATCCTTCTTCATAATGCTCCTCGCCGATTTCTTCTTTATGAAGCGTCGAAAAGTATATCGCCCGGAATGCCGCGCTGAGTGCCCGGGTATCAACGTTGTTCTTAATCGGAAAAGAAGCAAACAGTCTGTCAACCATTGCATTATCGTGTCCCAGATGTTCTTCTAAAACCTGCGGTGGCAGTTTCCTGGCAAGCAATTCGATCTCTCCCGAATTTAACAGCTTTAAAATAGGCATTTCACCCGCCATCTGATAGAACCCCACAATAATATCCGTAAGCTTCTCCGCATTAAAATCCTTTGGGGCAATAGTGCTGATTTCCTTCCACAGCTTCTCTTCGATCAGATCATGCTGCTCTAAGATAACTTCAAACAGAAGCATTTCCTTAGAATGATAGAACAGGTAAAAGGTGCCCTTGGGAATCTTAACCCTATGTACGATCTCGTCAACGGTTGTCCGCTTGATTCCGTATTGTGCGAGGCATTTGGCAGCCTCTTCCTTTAACCGCTTTCTTATATATTCCTTTTCCTGGTCAGAATATGCTTTCGGCAAGTCAGCCATCTCCTTTTGACCAAATCTGTTTGTATGGTCAATATATCATTTGCAGCAGAAAATGTCAATGTGTTTTCCCACAAACAGTAAATCCTTACTATAACACTCTATTTTAATCTAAGCTTTTCTCCTCCATAACGCTCATATAGGCCGGGCGGATAATCTTATCCGTGCAGATCAGTTCTTCTATCCTGTGCGCACTCCAGCCTACGATTCTGGCAACCGCAAACATTGCCGTATACAGTTCCACCGGTATGCCAAGCATGTCATATGCAAAACCACTATAGAAATCCACATTGGGACTTACGCCCTTCATAATATTTCTCTTACCGGCAATAATACCCGGTGCCAGTTCTTCTATATTTTCATAAAGTTGTAAGTCTCTCTGCCTCTGCTTCTCTTCTGCCAGATTTCTCACATATTCCTTGAACACTCTTTCTCTCGGATCAGACAGGGAATAGACCGCATGTCCCATTCCATAGATCAGTCCTTTATGATCAAAGGCTTCCTTATCCACAATTTTCTGAAGATACGCTGCAATTTCGTCCTTGTCTGCATAATCCTTCACATGGGCCCTGATGTCTGCCATCATATCCATGACTTTGATATTGGCGCCTCCATGCTTTGGGCCTTTCAGGGAACACATGGCTGCTGCAATGGTAGAATAGGTATCGGAGCCGGAGGAAGTCACAACTCTTGTCGTAAAAGTAGAATTATTGCCGCCTCCATGCTCCATATGCAGGATGAGTGCAGTATCCAGAACCTTTGCTTCGGTGTCCGTATATTTCTTATCCGGTCTGAGCATCATCAATATGTTCTCTGCCGTGGAGAGATTCTTGTCCGGATGGTGGATAAACATGCTTCCATCCTTTTCATAATGGTTATAGGCATTGTACGCATACACTGCCAATAACGGAAATTCACTAATTAACCGGATACATTGACGCAGCGAATTACTGATACCGGTATCTTTAGCCTTTTTATCATAGGAGGCGAGGGTGAGAATACTTCTTGTCATGGTATTCATCACATCCTCCGAGGGTGCCTTCATGATTACATCTCTCGTAAAATTTGTAGGAAGCGTCCTGCATTCTCCGATCATCTGCCTGAATTCTGCCTCCTGCTGTTTATCAGGCATCTCTCCCATCAGAAGAAGATAAGCTATTTTCTCAAAACCATATTCATGCTTACCCAAATGATTGATCAGCTCTTCCACACGGTATCCTCTGTACCAGAGTTCTCCGTCACATAGTACCTTCTGATTGTTCACGATCTTAGAGGAAACAATTTTAGATATATTAGTAAGTCCTGTAAGTACGCCTTTTCCATTTTCATCCCTTAAGCCACAGTTTACACCATATTCCTCAAACAACCGCGGCGATATACTGTCATTTTCGGAACATATCTTTTCCAGTTCCATAACATACTCATTCATCTGCTCCAAATTCATCTGTTCCACATCCATCCGCATCTACCTCCAGGCTCTCTATTTCACTGCTCATAATGGTTTCTAACTGTTTCATAAGTTGCAGAAGCTGAATCAGATTCTCCTTCCCGAACTTATCAAACACTTTACCATAATAGCGCTTCATTGCTTCTTCCTGCTCCCGCAGCAGAGTTCTCCCGCTTTCCGTAATGGTAACATAGGTTCCTTCGCTTCCGTTTCCGTCATGAGACCATACTACATATCCTTTATCCCGAAGATGTTCTATCATTTTAGAAGTCTGCCGCATTGTCATCTGCAGCTTATCAGACAAATCCTTTAAGTAAGTACGCCCGGAATAGATATCTGCATTCTCCTCTTCCATGACAATATGATGTAATGCAATATATTCCGGAATACTCATTTTCATAAAGATATCTTTGATATGTTCCCGATTGAACAAATATCTCTGATAAGTCAGTTCATTGGACAACTTCATAACATCTGTATTTTCTACCATTGAATCATCATACCTTCCTTTCAGCCTGCAAGCTTATAGGCATCAGCCAGAAAGCTTCACCGTTTACACAAAATAGGGGAAGTAACAGACCGCCACTTCCCCTCATTATCACTGCAAATACTTTTTAATAGCCCATATCCGGTTGTGGAGCTGCTGCCGGTGCAGGTTCTTTAATGTCTGCCACTGCAGCTTCCGTTGTCAAAAGTGTTGCGGATACACTGACAGCATTGGAAAGGGCACTCTTGGTCACTTTAACAGGATCGATAATGCCTTTGTCCATCATATTGACATAGCTTTCTGAAACTGCATCAAAGCCCATGCCATCATCTAACTCTTTCACCTTATTGACAATCACAGCACCTTCCAGTCCTGCATTCTCAACAATGGCACGAAGTGGTGCTTCCAAAGCCTTGGCTACAATTTCCGCACCGGTCTTCTCATCGCCTTCCAGAGTAGCAGCCAGTTCACGTACCTGTTTCTGTGCATGGATATATGCAGAACCACCACCACTGATAATACCTTCTGAAACTGCAGCTCTTGTTGCATTCAGGGCGTCTTCCATACGGTATTTCGCTTCTTTCATCTCAGTCTCTGTAGCAGCACCGATCTTGATAACGGCAACACCGCCACCCATCTTGGCAACACGGTCTAACAGTTTATCCCGGTCAAAGTCAGAAGTCGTATCGGCAGCCTGTCTCTTGATAGAAGAAATTCTGTCCTCGATATCCTCTTTCTTACCTTCTCCATCAACAATCGTAGTATGCTCTTTGGTAACCTTCACGGATTTCGCCTGACCAAGCATCTCAATCGAAGTATCCTTAAGCTGCATGCCCAGATCCTCAAATACCACCTGACCTCCTGTCAGAGCAGCAATATCTTTTAACATCTCCTTTCGGTTATCTCCGTAGCCCGGTGCCTTAACTGCAGCTACCTTCAATGTACCGCGCAGTCTGTTCACAATCAATGTAGTAAGGGCTTCTCCCTCGATATCCTCTGCAATAATCAGAAGCTCTCTGCCCTGCTGCATGGTCTGCTCCAGAATCGGCAGAATATCCTGAATATTGGATATCTTCTTATCTGTCAGAAGGATGTATGGATGGGTCATATTGGCAACCATCTTCTCCTTATCATCACACATGTAAGAAGATAAGTAACCGTTATCAAACTGCATACCTTCCACAACGTCGATTTCCGTATTCATGGTCTTGGACTCTTCGATGGTGATAACGCCGTTCTCTCCGACCTTTTCCATGGCATCCGCAATCATCTGTCCGACTTCTTCATTGCCTGCGGAGATTGCAGCAACTTTGGCAATGTGATCCTTGCCGGTAACCGGTCTGCTCATCTGAACGATAGAATCAATGGCCTTCTCTGTTGCTTTCTTCATACCTTTTCTCAGTATAATCGGATTGGCTCCGGCTGCAATATTCTTCATACCTTCATTGACTAGTGCCTGTGCCAGAACAGTTGCGGTTGTAGTTCCGTCACCTGCTACATCATTGGTTTTGGTTGCAACTTCCTTCACAAGCTGGGCACCCATATTTTCATAACGGTCTTCCAGTTCAATTTCCTTGGCAATCGTCACACCATCATTGGTGATCAGTGGCGCACCGTAGGACTTGTCCAGAACAACGTTTCTTCCTTTCGGTCCGATTGTTACCTTTACAGTATCTGCAAGCTTATCAACGCCTGCCTCCATCTTTTTTCTTGCATCAATATCAAATGAAATCTCTTTTGCCATTTTATATTCCTTCTTTCTGCTGTGTTATATCTAATCCTCAACAATGGCTGCAATGTCTTTCTGGCTGACTATGATAAATTCTTCTTCCTCCAGCTTGACATTCGTACCCGAATACTGGGAATAGATTACTTTGTCACCTGGTTTTACCTGCATCTCAACCTTCTTGCCATCACTCTCCGTTCCCGGTCCTACAGCAACAACAACTGCTGTCTGAGGCTTCTCTTTCGCGCTGTCCGGTAAGATAATTCCTGACTGTGTCTTCTCCTCTGCTTCCTGTTGTTTCAGAATTACTCGATCTCCTAACGGTTTCAATTGCATAACAGTTACCTCACTTTCTTTTTTGTTAGCACTCTTTTGTGCCGAGTGCTAATTAAAATATAAAAATATATGCTTCCTCAGAAGCATTTTAGAAATAGTTTGTTTCCAAACCTTTTGTTTAAAAAGTATTATAGCACCTGTCAATAAGATGTCAACCGGTTTTTTATAGTTTCTTTTTTTTTAATAATTATAACTCACTCCAGCAATCTGTCCAGATTCCTGTCTATCTGCTCTGCTACCTGCTTAAATACTTCCAGGGAATTGCTGTCAATACCGTATACAATTTCTGACATCAGATCCGACCATAGCTTCTCCATCTCTTTACAGATCTGCAAAGATGCTTCCGCCAGACTGTATTTCACATATCGGCGATCCTTCTCATCTCTCTCACAGACGATATATCCTTTCTTAACAAGGTTATCCAGCGTGGTTGAAATATGCCCTTTATTCATCTGGATATACTGACAGATATCCGTCAGCGTGGTTATCTCATCATAATGAAACAACAGATAAATCACATCAAGTTCCAGCCTGTTTAAATTGGTTTCATTTCTGGCATCCAGCATTGCCTTGTCCAGAAGCCTCTTAAATTTACCACCTCGTAATATGCCTTCTACATTCATCCAATACACCTCTGCATAATTTAATATCCCGGTACAGTACATATCATGCACCGACCGGGAATCATAGAAAACTATAAATAATTAACGTTCTTCTCGGAAATATGCCAGTCCCAGACTTGCCGGTGGCTGATTCTCACGCTTGCTTCGCATACTGGTGACCACAAGAACAACTAATGTAACCACATACGGGATCATCTTGTATAATTCCTGAAACTCCATGTGATCCATTCCCGTAGGAATATACAGATACAGGATATAAAGCCCACCAAACAGGAAAGATGCCAGTACACTGATATTCGGACGCCAGATTGTAAAAATAACAAGGGCAATCGCAAGCCATCCTCTGTCACCAAAAGCATCGTTAGACCATACGCCACAGGCGTAATCCATGACATAATATAAACCACCCAATCCTGCTATCATACAGCCGACACAGGTAGCAATATATTTATACCTCGTCACACTGATTCCGGCAGCATCCGCCGTATTAGGGCCTTCGCCAACTGCTCTCAAATGCAGTCCGACACGTGTATGATTCAGAATATAAGAAGCCACCAACGCAATAATGACTCCCAGATATGCCAGAAATCCATAGGATAAAAACAGCTTGCCAAACCAACCCAGCTTACCCGCAAAAGGAAGGGCTTTGCTGAAATAGCCGCTGGTAGCTGTCAGGGCAATCGAAGGCACATCACTGTCAACCAGTTTGATCAGGGAACCTCCGAAGAAATTACCGAAGCCCACACCAAAGGTTGTCATAGCCAGACCGGTTACATTCTGATTGGCCCGCAGCGTTACCGTCAGAAAACAGTAAAGCAGTCCCATCAGTAAAGATCCTAACAGACAACACAGCATCGGAATCAAGATAGTCAGCACCGGACTCATGGCTGACGCATCCGACACCGATCTTTCATAAATGAAGGAACCGATTACACCGCTGATAGCGCCCACATACATAACACCGGGAATTCCCAGATTCAAGTTGCCGGATTTCTCCGTAACAATTTCACCGGTACATCCATACAGAAGCGGAATGCCCTGTACCACAGCTCTCGGAATAAATGCAAGTAAAAAATTCCACATGATTACTGTCCCTCCTTCTCTGCTTTACGACGGAAGCGAATCTGATAGGTAATAAAAAACTCACATCCGATAATGAAAAACAGGATAATACCCGTCAAAATATCCGAATAAGAATGATTTAATCCGAAATTGGTAGAGATTTCACTGGCTCCACGATCCATGAAAACAATCAACGCACTGGAGAAAATCATGGTTACCGGATTAAATTTGGACATCCAGGACACCAGCACCGCAGTAAATCCCTGTCCTCCGGCAATCGTAGTAGTAATGGTATGATTGATACTTCCCACAAGAAGCAGACCTACCAGACCGCAGATACCGCCCGATAACGCCATGGTACGGATAATGACCTTCTCCACCTTGATACCTACATATTTTGCTGTATTCTCACTCTCACCCACGACACAAATCTCGTAGCCCTGTTTACTGTATCTCAGGTAGATATACATGAACACAGTAATCGCCACTGCCACCAGAATGCTCAGGAGATATTTAGATCCGAAAAGCTGAGGCAGCCAGCCCACATTGGAATCCTGATTAATAATACCAATCTTACCGGATCCCTTAGGTACTTCCCATACAATCGTGAAAAAGGCTACCAGCTGCGTAGCAATATAATTCATCATCAGTGTGGAAAGTGTCTCATTGGTATTCCATTTCGCCTTAAAAAAGGCCGGGATAAAGCCCCAGATAACACCGACTGCAATACTTGTAATTACCATACAGAGCATTACAAGCGCATTGGGCAGCCTGCCACCCAGACAGATCATACAGGCAGCAGCAGCCAGACCACCGATCAATACCTGACCCTCACCGCCAATATTCCAGAATCTCATCTTAAAAGCCGGAGTCAAAGCCAGCGCAATCAAAAGTAAAATAGAAGTATTCTGGAGCGTAATCCAGATTTTTCTGGTGGAGCCAAAGGCTCCGGCAAAAATCGACTGATACACCTGCAATGGATTAATACCCGTGGTAATGGTCGTCACAACGGCACAGAGAAGAAGTGCCAGCACTATTGCCGCCGCACGGATTCCCATAGACTGATACCATGGAAGTGCAGCCCTTTTCACGATATGAAATAATGGTTCTTTATTCTTATCATTCATTCTCTCCGGTGCCTCCTACTCTGGTCATCAACATGCCGACCTGATTTTTATCCGTCTTTCTTGCATCCACAATCCCGCTGACCTGTCCACCGCAAAGCACCAAAATTCGGTCACACAGCTCTACCATAACGTCCAGATCTTCTCCGACAAAAATAACAGCTACGCCCTTTTTCTTCTGCTCATTAATCAAATCATATATTGTATAAGAAGAATTAATATCAAGACCTCGTACCGCATAAGCTGTCAGCAATACGGTAGGCGCAGAAGCAATCTCACGACCAACCAGCACTTTCTGTACATTTCCGCCGGAAAGTCTTCTGACCGGAGTCGTAATCCCCGGTGTCACCACATCCAGGTTCTGCACTACATCCTCCGCCAGCTGCTTAGACGGTTTTCTGTTTGTAAAAGGAGTATGACCGCTACGGAAGGAACGGAGCATCATGTTATCCGTAAGATCCATATTGCCTACCAGTCCCATTCCCAATCTATCCTCCGGGACAAAGGAAAGGGAGACACCCATCTCCGCAATTTTGAGCGGATCCTTACCGACCAACAATTCTTTGGCACCATCATCCTCCACATAATTGATGGTTCCGGATTCTATTACCTGTAAACCCGCAATCGCTTCCAGCAGTTCTTTCTGACCACTGCCCGATATTCCGGCGATACCGAGAATTTCTCCGCTGTTTGCCGTAAAAGACACATCCTGCAGCTTCAGCACACCCTCTTCACTGCGTACAGTAAGTCCCTGCACCTCAATACGGGGCTTGGGATCTACCGGGTCGGGTCTTGCAATATTTAATGTTACCGCATGTCCCACCATCATGTTAGTCATCTCTTCCACATTGGTATCTTTGGTGTCCTTACTGTCGATATACCGGCCATCCCTAAGTACCGCAACACGATCAGACAAGGATTCCACCTCATGCATCTTATGGGTAATAATCACAATTGCCTTACCGTCATCCCGCATCTTGCGCAATAATTTGAACAGCGTCTCTGTCTCCTGAGGAGTCAGTACCGCCGTAGGCTCATCCAGAATCAGGATATCCGCACCACGATACAATACCTTTACAATTTCCACGGTCTGCTTCTGGGAAACAGACATTTCATAAATTTTCTGTCTTGTATTCACTTCGAATCCATACTTTGTACAAATGTCCTCTATTGTCCGGGAAGCTTCCTTGATATTCAGCTTGCCGGGTAGTCCCAGGATAATATTCTCCGTTGCCGATAAAACATCAATCAGCTTAAAGTGCTGGTGCACCATACCGATTCCCAGCTTCAGAGCATCCTTAGGTGATTTGATGACCTCCTCTTTGCCATTAATGAAAATCTGTCCCTGGTCAGGAAAATAGATGCCGGAAAGCATATTCATCAAAGTTGTTTTCCCACTTCCGTTTTCTCCCAGCAACGATAAAATCTCACCCTTATAAATATCCAGATTGACCTTATCATTGGCAACCACGGAGCCAAAGGTTTTCGTAACATTTCTGATAGAAACTGCCGCTGTTTTGGTTTCCATTGTTTATCCCCCTTCAGGTTATTGGCTGTTCTGCCTTTTTCTATCCGGTCGAAGTTCCTCCTCGGCCATATAGAAAAAGACTGAACATTCCCTTCATGGAAAAGGGCGGCGCGGCGAAATTCGCTGTGCCGCCCTCTGCAATTATTATTATCCTAATTGCTAGGCTTTCCTTATCATTAGAATGCAGTATCCAGAAGTGTGATACCGTCAATCTGTACATCGAAGTAAGGAGCGGAACGGAAGCCCTCGCCGGACTCATGGAAGTATCCGTCACTTACTACCTCATGATCAGGTGTGTAATCAGCATCTGTATCCACATCTGCTTCATAGCTGTCTAAAGTTGCGCCATTTACAGTAAATGTACTGATATCAAATACGTGTACATTACCTGCAATCAGTTCAGCCTTAGCTGCATCGATTGCTTCCTGTGTTCCCTCTGCAGCTGCAGAACCAAGCTCTGTCAATTCAACAGCGCCATTCTCCAAAGAACCGCTCCAATCAGTATCAATAGCAGTACCGCTTGCTACACACTGAAGTGCATACTCAAAATAAGGTACCCAGTTGATTCTGGAAGATACGATAAAGGTATTCGGGCAGGCACTTGCTGTACTTCCGTTGTAGGAAATATCCGGTACGCCCGCTGTCTCACATGCAGTAGGAGCACCCATGGAATCTGCATGCTGGCTGATTAATACACAACCATCCTCAATCAGCTTGTTAGCG
>JALETS010000164.1 GCA_022781395.1 Lachnospiraceae bacterium
AAGATGCTGCTCTGTTTCCATGCTTTGCAACCTTCATTCCTCCTGCTGCCGCCACTATCGCAGATGTAGTAGAAATATTAAAGCTCTGTGCATTATCGCCACCTGTTCCTACGATTTCAAATAAATCCATTCCTGCTTCAACTTTTGTTGCATGTTCTCTCATGGCTGCCGCGCAACCGGCAATCTCGTCAGTCGTCTCTGCTCTGGCGCTCTTTGTGGACAAAGCCGCAAGAAATGCGGCGTTTTGTGTTGGTGTTGTCTCACCACTCATAATTTCATTCATTACCTGATATGCCTCATCATAAGACAAATCTTCCTTATTAACGATTTTTACAATTGCTTCTTTAATCATAGTCTACATCTCCTTTATAAAATTTTTTAACATCTGTTTTCCATCCGGTGTCATAATGGATTCCGGATGAAATTGAACTCCGTAAATCGGATAATCTTTATGTTGTACCGCCATTACCTCTCCATCTACAGTACGTGCAGTAACAAATAGACTTTCAGGCAATGTATCTGCATCTGCTGCAAGCGAATGGTAACGTGCAACCGGAGCCTGCTTAGGACAACCTGTAAATAACGGACAATCCATATCAAATGTAACTTCCGATTGTTTTCCATGCATCAGCTCTTTAGCATAAGTCACAGTTGCACCAAAGGCAGCGCAAATCGCCTGATGTCCGAGACATACACCCAGTATCGGTATTTCCTTACCAAGCTCTCTCACTACGTCTATGATGATTCCTGCATCTTCCGGTCTTCCGGGTCCGGGAGAAAGAATAATGCGCTCAGGCTGCATATCACGGATTTCATTTACTGTCATCTCATCATTTCGTATTACTGTAATCTCCGGTTCAATCTCTCCAATCAGTTGAAAAAGATTGTATGAAAAGCTGTCATAATTATCAATCAACAAAATCATAACTCTTCCTCCTGTGCGATTTCCAGTGCTCTGAGTGATGCTTTTGCTTTATTCAGACACTCTTCAAATTCCTTTTCCGGCACTGAATCTGCTACGATACCTGCACCACTTCTCACAAATACTTTACCATTCTTCTTATAGGCAATCCGAATGGCTATACAGGTATCCATGTTACCCGTGAAATCGATATATCCTATCGCACCACCATAAATTCCACGTTTATTATTCTCAAGCTCTCCGATCAGCTGACAGGCTCTGATCTTAGGTGCTCCCGAAAGTGTACCTGCAGGAAGTACCGCCTCAATTGCATCTAATGCATCATATTCTTCCCTGATTTCCCCGCGTACGGTAGAACCGATATGCATTACGTGGGAATATCGTTCTATGGAATGAAGCTTCTCGACTTTTACAGTCCCAAATTTACTGATTTTGCCAAGATCATTTCTTCCCAGATCCACCAGCATATTATGTTCAGCAATTTCTTTCTCATCTGCCAGCAGCTCTGCCTCAAGCTCCTTATCCTCTGTCTCCGTTCTTCCCCTCGGTCTTGTTCCGGCCAATGGAAATGTATGTAAAACACCGTTTTCAAGCTTAACCAATGTCTCCGGTGAAGCCCCTGCAACCTCCACATCTGTACCGGAAAAATAAAACATATATGGTGAGGGATTAATGGTTCTTAATACCCGATAGGTATGAAAAAGACTTCCCTCAAAGGGTGCACTCAATCGATTGGAAAGAACAATCTGAAAAATATCTCCTTCCCGAATATGATGTTTCGCCTTCTCCACCATTTCACAATATTGCTCTTTAGCAAACAATGGCGTAACTTCACCCAACAGCTTTCCCCCCATATCGCGTTTCTTTTCTCCGGATTTCAGAAGATCCTTTAATTGCTTTAATTCCACAATCGCTTTGTTATATCCTGTTTCAGGTTCCTCCAGAGTCATGTTGACAATCAAAATAATTTTTTGACACAGATGATCGAATGCTATTACTTTATCAAAAAGCATTAAATCCACATCCTTAAATTCCTCTGTATCCTCTACCTCACATTTTACAGCCGGTTCTTTATATCCCAGATAGTCATAAGAAAAATATCCTACCAGTCCCCCTGTAAAAGAAGGAAGATAATCAAATCTCGGGCTTTTGTATTCAGATAAAATTTGTCTGATATAATCTGAGGGATTCTCTGTCTTCATAACCAGACTGCCAACTTTCATTTCTCCATTAATACATGTTATTTCAAGCTTTGGATCAAATCCAAGAAACGTGTAACGTCCCCAGGCTTCATTTGCCTGTGCAGATTCTAACATATAACAATGCGTTGAAACATTCTGGAGAATCCTCATTGCTTCAATGGGCGTAATAAAATCAGAAAATATTTCACAGCTTACCGGCAAAACATCATATTTCCCGGAAGATGCAATCTGCTGAACTTCAGCTAAAGCAGGTAGAAAATTCATAAGCGTTACCTCCAATACATAACCTTGATACTTTGTCAGAAATACCACAT
>JALETS010000198.1 GCA_022781395.1 Lachnospiraceae bacterium
GAATATGGAGTTGTCAGACTGGAGAAACGAATAAGGTAAAATTAGATAAAAGGGAGAGTGTAAGTATGCAATTGGTATTAGCTGACGATTTTGCATTGATAAGAGAGAAATATATAGAGGTAATTGATCGCACAAAAGACATGAAGGTTCATGCAAGGTGGATTTATGGACAGCATCCTACAGATGCAATGATTCAGGCTTATATAGACAGGCGGGAAATGTATTTGTTTATGGATGGGCAAAGTGTTGCAGGTATGATTGCGGTCACAATGTATCAGGGAGAAGATTATCATGAGGTTGTCTGGAGCCAAAGTCTGAAAGATGATGAGGTGGCTTCTTTACATATACTTACAGTAGCTCCGGAATATCAGGGAAAAGGCGTAGCAAAAAGCATGATGGAGGAAGTCATTTCTCTGGCAAGGGAAAGAGGAAAGAAAGCAATCCGTCTTGATGCACTGGCATCAAATATTCCGGCTCAGCATCTGTATGAAAAACTCGGGTTTGAATATAGGGGGAAGCAGAACCTTTATGCAGAAAATACCGGATGGGCGGATTTCCTGTATTATGAATTACCGTTATGCAGAGAGAGTGAAGATGAATGATATTAAAGAGTATATTATTGAAGTACAAAAATGAAATTGGAAGGTGATGAAAAATGGCTTTTCAAAAAGTGATATACAAAGGCGTATTGATTAAGTTCTCATTTTCTGCTGATGTATACTATGCTCGGATATGACTTCCATATATTTGTTCAATTTTCTGGCTTGGTTACGGCGGATAAAGTAGTTAAACTGGCGATACAAGAAGCCAAAAAGGAAAAGATATGTATGAGGCTGAGGAAACAGATATGAATTGGGAACCATGGACAGTCTGCAGTCCATATAGTGAGGGCTGTAAATATTGTTATTTTTATGGACCGTATGCAAAGCGATATGGTCAGAATGAGGTAAAACAGACTGATAAGTTTGACTGGCCGGTCAGAAGGAATGCGAAAGGTGAATTATGTATTAAAGGAGGAAAGATAATTGCAACCTGTTTTGCTACGGACTTTTTTCTTCCGGAGGCCGATGCATGGAGAAAAGAAGTCTGGGCTATGATAATTTTTGTCTTATCCGATAAAACGGCGCTTTATAGCATGCGGACCAATACTGGAGAGAATAGATCTGAGAAAGTATCTTCATGGGGTTGATCATGTTACTGTAGGCGGAGAAACAAGCAGGGAAGCCCGCGTATGTGATTATGAATGGGTTCTTGATATTAGGCAACAGTGCTTTGAGGCCGGAAAAACCTTTTGGTTTAAGGAGACAGGATCACGTTTTAAAAAGGATGGAGTGATTAGCAAAGTGAATCCGTATAAGCAACACAGTATAGCAAAAGATTGTGGGATAGACATTATTGGTGAGAAGAAATTATTTTGACGAGACATAATAACCATCAAATATTACAACAGTTGGATTGTCGGATTGAGGGATGCGCCCGTTGATTGAAAAGGATATGGAAGAAACTGAAAAAATATTAGAGTCATTTTCAGACTCTCTGATATGAATTAACAAAGAAACGTTAATAATAGTTTGGAATGCTGGGAGAATTTCTGGCAGTGCAAATGGATGAGGTAAATTACAATGAAAAAGATTAAAAAAATAATAGGCATTTTGTTGGTACTGGTACTTATCGTATTAACGGGTGCAGTAATCGTATTTAGAAATGAAATACGATCGCTTGCATCGTTAAAGAAAATAGATGATTACGGAATGTATCAAATGACATATTATGGAGATTACGGGCTGGACGAGCTTTTGCAGCAGGGCTTTTCATCGGACAAGGAATTAGAAGATTTTATTATGGACAGACTGACACATGGAATTCCTGTGAATGTTGATGTGACTGGTGGCGGTTGTACGGCATTTGTATATACAGATGAAAAAGGTGATACTATTTATGGAAGAAATTTCGATTTTGCTTATTCACCTTCATTGCAAGTATATACATATCCCCAAAATGCATATGCTTCGGTATCTACTGTGAACCTGGGTTTTGCCGGATATGGGGAAGATTCTCTTCCTGATACTGTATTGAATAGTTTTCTTACGCTGGCGGCACCGTACTTAACATTTGACGGTATGAATGAGAAGGGAGTAGCGATTTCTTCCCTTGCAGTTCCAGAGTATGATGTAGGAAATCAAGGTAAAATAATGGTTAATACTTCTGTCATAATGAGATTGGTGTTAGACAAGGCTGCAAATGTTGATGAAGCAATCGAGTTGATGAAACAGTATGATATCTATTTTTCAGGAGAAATACCTTGTCATTTCCTTTTAGCAGATTGTAGTGGGAAATCTGTGATTATCGAATACTATGACGGTGGACTGCAGGTTGTAGAGCCGGTACAGGAATGTCAGGTTGCAACCAATTTTATCGCATATCACGACTTGAATATCGGAGAGGGGTATTCCGAATTTGACAGGTATGATATGGCGATGAATACCATTCTTAAAAGCAACTGCAACTTGTCGGAGCAAGAAGCCATGGAACTGTTAGCTGAGGTTGGTGTAATGGATGGTGAGACAGATAAACTACAGTGGTCAGTTGTCTACAATTTATCTGAGTGTAGCGGGCAGATATTTGCACACCGTAAGATGGAAAATGCTGTGAAATTTGAATTGAAATAGTTGGTATTTGTTGGATAAATATGGATTTGTAAAGGTAGTTAATATGATAGCTTTTAGCATAATGATGTGGTTTGTTTCTATTATACTTTTGTTTTTGAGCATTTCTTTATTAAGAGGAAATTATGTAAGTGTGCATGGAAAGGTACTTAATAGCACAGATGATAAGAAAAGTTATGCAAAATCTCTCGGGAAACCTATTTTACTATTAGGAGTGGGTATTGCTATCGCTGGAATTATAGCTATTGTAATACAACATGAGTATTCAATAATTATCGCTGTCGCCTTTATATTGATTATAGTAATGAGTGTTGTAATATGGGTTGGTAAGATTCAAAAAAGATTTTCGTAAATTTTAATTTGTGGAGGGAATTTATTATGATGAGAAATTCGGAAGAAAGCATCGGAAAAATTATTGATAAGGCAAGTACAAGTTTTATCGCCTATGTAGATGATAACGGTTATCCAATTACAAAGGCAATGCTGAAACACAGAGAAAGAAACGGAATTAAGACAATTTGGTTTTCGACGAATACATCTTCAAATAAGGTAAAGTATTACAGGGAAAACAACAAAGCAAGTGTTTATTTTATTGATAAACGCTTCTTTCGCGGCGTTAGTCTGATTTGAACAATGGAAGTGCTGGAAACCGCAGAGGCAAAAGAGCGAATTTGGCAAGATGGCGATACTATGTATTATAAAGAGGGAGTGACTGACCCTGACTATTGCGTCTTAAAATTTACGGCGGTTAAAGGAAGATATTATAGCAATTTCAAATCAGAGGATTTTGAGGTATAAATAAGAATTTATAAGAAATTAAGAAGGAAATATGAAAGCATTATTGGTTATAGATATTCAAAAGTCATATATTTCAAAGTATGAAACCGATATAGTACAGAAAATCAATGAGCGAATAATAGAAGTTCAAAAGTACCAGTATGATATTGTATATATAAAGAATACGAAGAAGCTTCGTAGCGGAACAGTCACTGATGAGTTTGCGGATGAACTCTTTCTTGCATCAGATAATGTGTTTTGTAAAGATCAGGCAGATGCCTTTTCATCTGAA
>JALETS010000078.1 GCA_022781395.1 Lachnospiraceae bacterium
GATACAACCTATCCCGCCTGCGGAGATCGAACGGCGAAGCTTTGAACTGATAGAGCAGGAATTACCCCATCCCTTAGATCCGATACAGGCTCCGATCATTAAGAGGGTTATTCATACTACGGCAGATTTCTCTTATGCAGACAGTCTGTGTTTCTCGGAACATGCCATAGAGACGGCCAGAGAAGCGCTCAGACAGGGTGCAAGTATTATAACCGATACCAATATGGCTAAGGCGGGGATTAATAAGAGCAGACTGGCAGCCTATGGCGGAGAAGTGCATTGTTTTATGGCAGATGAGGATGTGGCAGAGGAAGCAAAGAAACGTGGCATAACCAGAGCGGCAGTCAGCATGGAAAAGTCTACCATAACGGGAGAGAATTATATCTATGCTATAGGAAATGCACCTACGGCACTGATCCGGCTTTATGAATTGATACAAGAAGGGAAAGTGAACCCCAGGCTTATCATCGGTGTGCCGGTGGGATTTGTGCACGTGGTGGAAGCCAAGGAACTGATCATGAAGGCGGATGTACCTTATATCGTGGCCAGGGGACGCAAGGGTGGCAGTAATGTGGCGGCAGCAATCTGCAATGCACTGCTCTATGGCATGGAGTAAATGACAACCCGGAGGTACTGATGCCGT
This sequence comes from Lachnospiraceae bacterium, assembly GCA_022781395.1. GTDB lineage: Bacteria > Bacillota > Clostridia > Lachnospirales > Lachnospiraceae > UBA3282. Next base: position 644 of record JALETS010000078.1, read on the forward strand.
AAGACAGCAGAAAAAAACGGAATAGAAACTGTGACAGGATAAACTATATCAGTACTGAAACAGCAGGCAGAAACAACAAGGATATGTGGAATGATATAAACACAGGAAAGAGACAGAAGCATCAAATATGAATAATGACGTAAGAAAGAGCCATAGGAACAGAAGAAAATATTACAAGCGAAGCAATCGTGAGTACCAAAGTGCTAAAGACAGTAATACAAAAGTCTCAAACTCAGAAATAGAACAGACAGAAAATGGGTTTGTACAATTACAGGGGATGGATTCAAAAAACATTCCGGAGATTGTAAGAAGTACTTATGAGAAAGCCTTCTTAGAGTTTGACACAGAGGAGAAACGTAAGCGGATCAGAAGCTGTGAACGGCAGATTGGGCAGTTAGAGAGGCGTATTGCACGAAAGAAGCATCAGGAGAATCATCAGATACTGGCTGATATGAAGGACTTGCACAAACGAGCTGCCGCTATCGGCTATACCGTAGCAGTTTATGATCAGAGCCTGAGGAAGAAATTCAGTCATGCGCTTATGATGCTTATGAAACTGGATATCAGATTTTTACAGAAGATGGCTTCCGGTGCGGTTCCGGAGGATATCGCAGAGATGGAGAAGACTGCAGAACTGCTACGTGTGAAATCTCTTTATGAAATCTACAAAGAAGACTATATGCAGTATCTAGTTGGACGGCGCATTGAAGAACTGATGGGTGCTGAACCGGAGAAGCAGTACCCGGAGGCCCGAGGTATGAAAAGGCATTTCATCCTCCATATAGGGCCGACCAACAGCGGCAAGACTTATCAGGCACTGCAGAGGCTGAGACAGGCTTATCGCGGTATCTATCTGGGTCCCCTTAGGTTACTGGCTCTGGAGGTTTATGACAGGATGATGGCCTCCGGTATTCCCTGCAGTATGATCACCGGTGAGGAGACCATACGGACACCGGGCAGCTTTGTGCAGGCCTCCACGATAGAGATACTGGATATCAGAGAGGTCTATGATATTGCGGTCATCGACGAAGCACAGATGATGGCAGATGAGAACCGGGGAAGCTTTTGGACGAGGGCTATTCTGGGTATCCGTGCGGAGGAGATCCATATATGCTGTTCCGGTACGGCAGAGGACCTGCTTATCAGGATGATCAAGCGATGCGGGGATACTTATGATATCGTACGGCATGAACGGAATACGAAGCTGGAATTTATCCCGGAACGATATGACATGAATAAGGATGTACAGCCAGGAGATGCACTGATTGCTTTTTCCAAGAAAAATGTGCTTGCTATCGCTGCAACCTTGGAGAAGAAGGGAATCAAAGCCAGTGTGATATACGGCAATCTCCCGCCACAGACCAGACAGGAACAGGTACGGCTTTTTACGGAAGGAATCAATCAGGTGGTGGTGGCCACAGATGCCATCGGTATGGGAATCAACCTTCCGATCAGGCGGATTGTCTTCATGAATACGGTGAAATTCGACGGTACCGATAAGCGCAGACTGCGGGCGGAGGAGATACGCCAGATAGCAGGCCGTGCCGGACGATACGGATATTATGATGTGGGATATGTGCAGTCAGCACTGGATATGGAATATGTCGGGAAGAAGCTGGAGGAGCCTTTCTATCCGCTGAAAAAGGCACGTATCGGTTTCCCGGAAGTACTTCTGGATATTGATATGGAACTGGATGAGATTATAGAGGCATGGGAGAAAACGAAGAATCTGCCTATGTATGATAAGATATCCATGGCAGAAAGTGTGAAAAAATACAGATACCTCAGACATTACCGCAGGAAGCTGTCCTATATGGATGACAGGAAGTTTGTGTTATCGTTGATTACCTGTCCTTTTGATGTGAAGGACAGAGAAGTGCTTAAGCTGTGGCTCAGATACTGTGAGAATCCGCAGCAGCAGCGGGACTGCCCTATGCTTCCTTCGGATTTTTCCCTGGAAGGTCTGGAATCCTATTATAAGCAGCTGGATTTATATACCCAGTTTTCCGGCAGGATGAACTGGGTGATCGACAGAGAGGAAGTGGCGGCCAACAGAGAGTGGGCACAGCATGAGATCGGTGAACTGCTCAAAGAGGATAAGGAGCAGTTTGAGAAGAGATGCCGTGGTTGTGGCAAGCCTCTTCCCTGGGACTATCCTTATCCGGTGTGTGATCACTGCCATAGAACCGGCAGGGGCAGAGAGAAATAAGACTCAGCAGAGTTTATCTGACAGGAACTGGCTTACTGCTTCGCCCATAGCCTGATAGGCGGCAGCAGAAGGATGCAGATGATCGCCGCTGTCATAGCCTGCGGCGAAGGCTTCCGGATGGTCACAGTCTCTGACTACCGCATCAAAATCAATACAGCCATCGGACAATGTGGTATGTCGGAGCCAGTCGTTGAATTCGTTCTTTAATTCTTCCCGGAAGGGGGCATAGGTGCGCCAACCGTAGATAGGAAGCAATGTGCCCAGATAGATTTGTAATCCCTTTTTACGGCACTGGTCGATATAATATACCATGCCGGAGATCAATTCGTCGATTGTGGGCAGATCACTCATGGGGCGGAATGGATTGATCTGTGTTCCCACGGGATGAATGATATCATTGATGCCCTGTTGGATCAGGATGGCATCGGCACCTGCAACGTTCAGTTCGTGAGGGATACGATTGATACCCATCAGTCCATAAGATTCATAGGTAATGCAGTCATATTGGCGCAGGATTCTTGTTCCGCTGGCTGCCCGGCGGATGACAGAGGTATCTGTGACTCCTTTATCGCGCAGGGACAATGTCAGATAATCAGGCCAGTCCTGTGCAGTGATGGAATCGCCATAACAGATCAGGGCATGATTCTGTTCTTCAGTCAGAATATCGATAGTGTTTAAGAAATAGAACCAGTTCGTATTGCGGGTTGTGTCAAGCGGCAGGGTATCTGCATTACAGACATTCCCTACTGAGTAAAAGCCTCTGGATAAGGGACCGGTTATAAGCGTTGCAGAACGCATGAGAGTATAGTCCTCCAGATAGAAGCTGACAGTCAGGGTGGAGCCTGCCTCTACGTTGAAAGTGATCTCATCGCTCACAAGCATCTCTCCGGCTTCCATATGCCCTGAAGGCTGTCCATCGAAGGTAATAGCCTTTGCAGTGGTCGGATCGATGGATTTGTCTCCTGTAGAGACTGCTATGGAGGCATGTCTTATGGTTACGGCTTCCGTGCCGCAGTAATTATCGAAGGTAAAGCGCAACGCACTGCCGTCAAAGGGAGCATAGACGGGATAACGCAGAGTTATATTTTTACTGTAGGTTTCTGCCTTGTGCTCGGCAATCGACATGGCGTTGCCCCACATGGAAACCCATTTCGTATATTTATTCATGGAGAAATCCTTTCTCAATTGTAATATTTAATAATAGTCATGCCGGACATGTGCCGGCCGGATCAATGCTACTAGCATATTGTAACACAATAGAAAGTTGGTTGAAAGAGATGATATACACATATTATTTGGATGTAACGCAGCTTGAGAATGAGGAGCTTTTTCAGGAGAAAAGAGAACTGCTATCCCCTTACAGACAGCAGAAGCTTGCCCTGCTCAAGCATGCAAAGGATAAAAACAGAAGCTTAGGGGCCGGGATTGCGCTGGATCATGCCCTTGCGCCTTACGGACTTAAGGAGCGGGAGATGGAATACGAATTTGGAGAGTGGGGCAAACCATTTTTCAAGTATCACCCCGAGATTTGTTTTTCCCTGTCTCATTCGGGTGACTATGCTATTTGCAGCATTGGCGACAGACCTGTGGGAAATGATATTGAATTAATCAAAAACGGGCGTCTTAAGGTGGCAGACCGTTTCTTTGCAAAGGAAGAGCTGGAATGGATGTATGCCGTACAGGATGAGGAAGAGATTACCGGACGGATGTTCAGGATCTGGACGATGAAGGAAAGCTTTCTAAAGGTAACCGGCAGAGGAATGGCACTTTCTTTGCGGGATTTTGCTATCTGCATGGATGAGGAGAGAAACCGGATACGTGTAAAGCACACAGTGGATGCCAAGTATTATCATATGAAGGAATATCAGGATATTGCAGGATACAGGGTGTCTGTCTGCTGTCAGGAGAGCAAGGAAATTGCCTACAGTATGATTGAAACTGTCTTGTAAGTCACAGATAAAATCGAATAAATATTGATAAAACATGCATACTATTTCCAGAAAATCTTGATTGCGCATGTTTCGCACAGGTAAGAAGCACGTAGCATAGAGGATATCATAAAGGAGACAGCAGCATGTTAGGAAAACAGAGTATTCAATTCTTAAACAAACCATACATTATCAGCAGCGGTTCCATTGTGGGGCACAAGGAGGCTGAGGGTCCCATGGGGCAGTTGTTTGATAAAGCAGGCTATGACGACAAGTTCGGGGCACAGAACTGGGAGGATGCGGAGAGCAGTCTGCAGAAGGAAGCATTGGAGATTGCACTGAGCAAAGGCAGTTTACAGAAGCAGGATCTGCAGATGGTATTTGCTGGCGATCTGTTAGGGCAGTCCATAGCCAGCAGCTTTGGTCTGGCCGGTTATCAGTCACCCCATGTGGGATTGTATGGTGCCTGTTCTACCTGCGGACTTTCCCTGGCAATGGGAGGACTGGCAATTGCGGGGGCTTTTGCGGAAAAGGCAGCATGTATCACTTCAAGCCATTTTGCCAGTGCAGAGAAGGAATTCAGGTTTCCGTTGGCATATGGCAATCAGAGACCTATGTCGGCTACCTGGACGGTAACGGGTAGCGGTGCTTTTATTCTCTCGGCACAGCCGGGCAAGCAGGTAAGAGCTGTGATGGAAGGTGTTACCATAGGCAAAATTGTGGACTATGGTATCAAAGATTCCATGAATATGGGAGCCTGTATGGCGCCGGCAGCTGCAGATACCATCAGACAGAGTCTGGAGGATTTCGGAAGGAATCCCACGGATTATGATAAGATTATAACGGGAGATCTGGGAATGGTGGGGCAGAAGCTTTTGTTTGATCTTCTGGCAGAAATGGGAATTGATATTACGAAACAACATATGGATTGCGGCATTGAGATTTTTGACAGTGAGAAACAGAATACCAATGCAGGAGGCTCCGGCTGTGGTTGCAGTGCGGTTATATTGTCAGCCTATATTCTCAAGAAACTGGAAGAAGGTGTCTGGAACAGAGTTTTGTTTGTTCCCACGGGGGCCCTTCTTAGTAAGACCAGTTTTAACGAGGGACAGACGATACCGGGAATTGCCCATGCAGTTATCCTGGAGCATTACACAGGTTGAAAACAATAATTCTTATGCAAAATATCCAGTTTGAGTATCAGTTCGGTTGAAATGCGTTATCATTATATGTTATACTATTTCTAATTAGGTAGAATTCCGTTGGGGTGGAAAATACGGAAGATGTGGGGGCAAAAATGAATATTTATTTATCCTTAATCTTGCTTGGTATAGCCTTTCTGGTATTTCAGCTGGGGTTTCGAACATGGTGGAAGGATCGTGGAATCAGAACGAACTTTGCGTTCTTCTGTATGTCTGCGTCAACTTTTATCTGGGCAGGCTCGCAGGCAATGCTTATGATATGTCCTGAGGAGCATGGCTCTATATTTACAGCAGGGAGTGCGCTTGGCGCCTCCTTATTTGGCGTATTTAATTTCTTGTTTATGTTAAGCTTTAGCGGAGAAAGTCTCCTTTATCGTGTCGCACGTATTGCAGGCCCGGTGCTGGGTATCGGTGCATGGGGCATTCGTATGATTGGAGAAGGTGCGGTTTTAACAGAGGCATCTTCCGGTTTGTTATACCGGGCAAGAGACTGCACTGCCAATTATTTTTACTATGGATTCTTAAGTGTATTGATGCTTGCATCGGCAACACTTTTGATCCTATACAGGAGTCAGGCGAGACTGCGCCGGGAAAAGGTGTGTCTGAATATCTGGATTGTACTGCTTCTGCTGTTAGGAACGGTAACGATGGGGCTGGAATTATTCTGGATGAAATGTGATATAGCCATATCGCCGCTGGAAGGTGCGGTTGCATGTTTTGCCACCCTGGGTTTCTATTTTATTGCCATATATGTAGATCTGCTGGATGTTTCCAATCAGAAGCTACGCCGGTATGTTACCTCATACCTGACTACACCGGTTGTGTTTGTGGATCATGAGGGAGTTGTTACTTATTGTAATAAATGTTATAAAGAATTCTTTGGATTGACCGGGGAAATCAGAGGCACTAAGAATTTCTATCCTCATCTGCGTACAGAACATACTTTGGACGAAGCCATTGAGTTTGTCAAAACAAATGATATTACAGAAGGATCTTTTAAGGCCAAAACGTTAGATGAAACCAAATCTCTGGATATAAAGTTTACCGTATTATTTGACAGATTTGGAGAAACCAAATGTGTCATTAATATCATAAACGATGTGACGGAAACGGAAGAACTGTTGAATAATCTGGAACAACAGACGACTTTGGCAGAGGAACAGACAGCAATTGCCGAAGAGCAGACAGCGCTGGCGGAAGAGCAGTCTGAACTGGCGGAGAAAAACCGTCAGGCGGCGGTCCACGCGAATGAAGCAAAGAGTGAATTCCTGGCTAATATGAGTCACGAGATCAGAACCCCGCTAAATGCCATCATCGGTATGAATGAGATGGTTATGAGAGAGGAGATATCACCACAGGCGCAGAAATATTCGCAGGATATCTATAATGCGGGACAGACGCTTCTTGCCATTATCAATGATATCCTGGACTTTTCCAAGATAGAATCAGGCAAGATGGAAATTGTGCCGGTTACATATGAACTCAGTTCTGTTTTAAATGATGTTATCAATATGGTAACCAAAAAAATAAATGATAAAGGGCTGACACTTCATGCTAATGTATCGAAAAGTATTCCATATCAGTTATTTGGGGATGAGGTACGCATCAGACAGATTATTCTGAATATAGTAAATAATGCCGTAAAATACACGCAAAAGGGCAGCGTGGAACTGAAGGTGGACTGGGAATGGATTGATGAAGTTAAAATTCTTCTGAAAATCGCAGTAAAGGATACCGGAGTGGGAATTAAGGAAGAGGATCTGAAGAAGCTGTTTAAAGGATTCCAGCGTGTAGATCTGGCTGTCAATCGTAATATTGAAGGAACAGGTCTGGGACTTGCCATTACGAAAAGGCTGGTGGATCAGATGGATGGCGAGATTACAGCAGAGAGCATATATGGAGAAGGCTCTACTTTTACGGTAACGCTTCCACAGGTAGTTATGAGCGATATTCCTATGGGAGATTTTGCCAGTGCTTATCAGAAAATGCATAAGAACAGGGAGGCAGAGCCGGATCACTTTACCGCACCGGATGCCAGAATGTTGATTGTGGATGACAATAAGGTCAATCTGATTGTTGCCAAAGGGCTGGTCAAGAAGACGAAGATACAGATAGATGCTGCAGAGAGTGGCATGGAAGCCTTGGAGAAGATTAAGACCAATCATTATCATATTATTCTGCTGGATCACATGATGCCTGAGATGAATGGTTTGGAGACCATTAAGCGTATGCGGGAGCAGGAAGAAAATATGAGTAAGGATGCGGCAGTCATTGCACTGACTGCCAATGCCATTTCCGGTTCCAGAGAAATGTATATGGCAGCAGGTTTTAATGATTATCTGTCCAAGCCCATTGATGTGATCAAGTATATGGAGATGATACGAAAATATCTGCCGGGGGATCTGATTCATGAACCGGAAGAAAATGAACATACATAAGAAGGCAGATGGCAAAATGGCAGAAATGACGGTATCAGAAAGAAGGCAGTACAATGCGGGAAATGGAATTTAAGATGGAACGTCCCGGATTATTAAAGGAAGGAGATCATATTACAGTAACAGAGGGTGTTCTTCCAAGTAACTATTATTATACGATTGATCCTTCGCTAGCCATGTCCGGTAATTTTCCGTTTCGGGAAAGAATGTTAGAACGGGAAGGCGTTGTGACGGCAGTGATTCAGAATGACAGAGGATATTATGTGAAGGCAAGATTTGGAGAGTAGCCAATCGAACTGTCATGATACAGTGGCAGATCAGATAAGAATTAAGTAAAAAGAGGAGGAGTATTATGTTAACCAAAGTATCTACAGACAAAGCACCGGCAGCAATTGGACCATATTCTCAGGGAATTATCGCAGGAGATTTCCTTTTTGCATCGGGACAGATACCTATTGACCCGGCAACCGGAGAGATTAAGGGAAGTGATATCACAGAGCAGGCAGAGCAGTCAATGAAGAATGTGGGAGCTATTCTTGCAGAGGCAGGAACTGATTATACCAAGGTTGTCAAGACAACCTGTTTCCTGGCTGATATGGCAGATTTTGCTGCTTTTAACGCAGTTTATGAGAAATACTTCACGGAGAAGCCTGCCAGAAGCTGTGTAGCTGTAAAGCAGCTTCCTAAAAATGTACTGTGTGAGGTGGAAGTAACTGCTTACCTGAAATAATGACAGCAGACAGGGTGACTTCTATGAATGAAAGAGATAAGAGTAAGCGACATAATGTCGTTCTGATCGGGATGCCCGGTGTCGGTAAAAGTACGGTAGGTGTAGTGCTTGCCAAGCGGCTAGGCTATGCATTTATGGATTCTGATCTGGTGATTCAGAATAAAGAAGGCAGGCTTTTGCATGAGATTATTGCAGAGAAAGGCGTGGAAGGATTCTGGCAGACAGAGGAAGAGATTAATGTATCCATTGAAACTGATTATACAGTCATAGCTACCGGTGGCAGTGTCATTTACGGCAGCAGGGCGATGGAGCATTTCAAACAGATTGGTATAATAGTGTATCTGAAGCTTTCTTTGGAAGCAATTACAGAGCGGCTTGGGGATCTT
>JALETS010000229.1 GCA_022781395.1 Lachnospiraceae bacterium
CCATAACGGACTGTTCAATCCACTTATACAATCCGCTATAATAATCTTGATTATCCTGTCCGGCTTTGACCATGATAGGTTTTAAAACTTTTTTTATCACAAACAGAAGCACGATCATCAAAGCTGCTACGATCATGATCATCTGTGCATCAATGGCAAGCAGAACACCTACCAGACAGACAAACACAATACATTCACTGCAAAGCTGCAGGAAGCTTAAGATCAGTCCGTACATGTTATTGACATCTGAAGTAATGTTTCTCTGAATCACCGAAGTATCCGCATTCAGATAATATTCATAAGGACGCTGCATGAAATTGATCATCATACGTCTGGAGGTTGCAAACTGATTTGTATATACAAACTTGAGCTGTACCTTCTGCTGACAGAACAGAAAAATATTCTTTATCACAATAACACCCACAAACGCTGCCAGCATGACCACCGCAAACTGGGTGGTATTCTGTAGGTCCAGCCCATGATAAATTGCGGAAAGATATTTATTCTCCTCTACCTTTACGGGATCAAGAACGACCGTGATAATCGGCACCAGCATAGTGACACCCAGACTTTCCAGCACACCGCCTACCAGCATCATCAATATGATCCAAATCATGGAACGCTTCTGTTTCCGATCCAACAGAAGATTCATTTTCTTTAAAATCTTAAGCATGGTTTATTTCCTTTATTCCAAAACAATTTATTAGGCAATTAAGAAACCGAATTAAGTTTTTGCATCGTTGTGCTAAATTAACAATTCAAGTATAATTGATAATTTCTTAATTGCTTAAAAATATTCTATTGGTTATTGTACTATAAAGTGTTATTGTCTGCAAATCACATAAATCTGCCCTATAGCAGACCTGCCAACACAGCCCGCCCTTTATATCTGCTCATTCTGTCTGTGCAGTTCAGGTGCTTCATACCGGTCCAGGAAATCTTCTCCCAAGAATAAAACCTCCTTGGCAAACTGAATTCCGTTAGGCACAGTCAGCACTGAAATCACTCTCCTGAAGGACAGCTCCGGGATAAAATTCAGTATTTCCATCGGGAACATCCCGCTTAACACAATATGCTCCGGGAATTCCTTGCGATAATCCAGTACGTCACGGGGGTGGGGCTTAATGATGACCTGAGCCTGCTTTCCGTCTATGACACTGTACTGCTCAATAATATCTGAAAAAATCTGCCTGCGCACCTCTAAGTCACATAAGGGTTCCGAAAGTACCAGCACCTTCTGTTCAGCTCCTGTACGCAACTGTTCCAGCAGGCCATCCAGATTCTCGATAAACAAACGGATCAGAATATCTTTATCTTCCCGCGTAAGCCGGTCAACCAACTTTGCACGGGGCTCTTCAATATATTTTTTACATGGGTATGGCACTACACTTAAGTCATTAATCTCCATATCCAGACAGTATTTACCGTAACCGTTCTGGATGAAGATCAGATTCCGCGCCGACATCCATGCTTTTAATCCAAAATGTCCTCTGTTATCATAACGGGCCGTATCATAATACTGGATGCAGTTTAAACCATCCTCCACCGCATGATAATAAATCTTCTTGTAATTCAGATAATAACCGATGGGATCGGAATCACAGAACACATAAATGTCCCGATACTTTTTGAAATCTACCGGAACATATTGTTCCTCCAGCCTGCCGAAAAGCTTCGTATATTTGATACGGGAAAGCATATTAAGTACCAGATTGCCTTTGTCCATGTGATATTTCTGAAGCTCCGGAAAGAAGACATCTTCTTTTTCATCAAACATGATCACTTCCTCAAAGAGCGGACACCGATCGGCACGTTCTTTGAGATTACCAAAATTATTAGACATGGTGCTGAGCATCAGAGTTGCCTTGCCCTGTTCGGATTTTGGAAGAGCCAGTTCTTTCAGGCAGCTTACATATACATGGTAAAAGGTGTGACATACATAAATTCGTTCTTTCATATTGGCTACGTTGTTTTCTCCATTACTATTCCCAACTACATCCTTCATTGCTCCATAAACTATATGTACGCAATAAACTTAGTTTATTATAGCGCATCTTTCTCTATTCGGAAAGAATCACTTTTACCTTGTCGCCATACCTAAAATGGGGTAAGATAAAGATGCTTACAATTTGTCTGACTATATTAGCAGATAATAAATCACGATAACAGGAAAATTTTTAACGGAGTTTTGTATGAATACACAGTTACCGACACCTTATTTTGTAATAGATGAACCAATTTTACAACGTTATTATGATATGCTTACAGACTCACTGAAAGAGAACTGGGGCAATTATCTGGTTGGCTATTCCTTTAAGACAAATTCCCTGCCATGGCTTGTGGGCTTCGTAAAACGAAACGGTGCCTATGCGGAAGTTGTATCTGAGGACGAATACAGCCTGGCGAAATATCTAGGTTTCAAGGACAGTGAAATTGTATATAACGGCCCCTACAAGGGGGAACAGTCTTTTCGCAATGTATTGCTTGCCGGCGGTTATGTGAATCTGGATTCCCGTCAGGAACTGGATTGGTTGATAGCATTGGCGGAAGAAAAACCGGACACCTGCATAAAGGTAGGAATCAGAGTTAACTTTAATCTGGAACAGATGTGTCCCGGTGAAACCACCATGGGCGAGGTCAGCGGTCGTTTCGGTTTCTGCTACGAAACCGGTAAATTTGCCCGGGCAGTCGAAATTCTGCGAGGCCTTCCCAACGTACAGATTGCCGGTCTGCATCTCCATTCCAGCAGTAAATCCCGCAGCGTGAATATTTTCCGCTCCATTGCCCGGATGGCATGCCGATTACAGCAGGAATTTGATTTTGATTTAGAGTATGTAGACTTAGGCGGTGGTTACTGCGGCGGTATGAAAGGCCGTCCCGAATATCCTGATTATTTCCCTGCAGTAGCAGAAGAATTATCCAAATGCTTTACACCGGAGAAGACCAGGATCATTGTAGAACCCGGGATTTCGCTAATTTCGAAATGTACCACTTTCGTGACCAGCATTTTCGACACAAGAGATATCAAGGGCACCCGCTATGTGATGACAGATGGCAGCCGTTTTAACATTGATCCGACAATGATTAAAACCTCTCATCTTTTCCATTTAGAGTATAATGAAGATTTTGCAGGTGAACGTCCTGTGATGGCTCGTCAGGTCATAAGCGGCTTTACCTGTATGGAAGTAGACCGGCTTTTTACTTATGAAAATCAACCGGAATTAGTCCCCGGTGACCACATCATTTATGAAAATGTAGGCGGCTATACTATGAGCCTGAACCCTCTTTTTATTCAGTATTTCCCTGCCGTATATGTACGCAACGGGGACGAAATGAAGATGGTTCGTAAAAAATGGACCCCGGAAGAATATGTACAGGGACAGATCATGGAGTAGATAATGATGAACATTTTGATTTTAAGCTGCGGTACAAGGAATTTACTTGTACGTTATTTTAAAGAAAAAGGAAATGGCATAGAAAAAGTAGTCGGTACAGACTGCAGCAAGTATGCGCCTGCGTTGTATGAGACAGATGCACACTATATCGTGCCGCGCATGACCGAACCCGGTTATCTGGATATCATTATCGACATCTGCAAGAAAGAAGCCATTGATGCGGTTCTTCCGTTACAGGAAGACGAATTATATCTGATTGCATCCCATAAGACTTTATTTACCGATAACGGCATAACTCCCATTGTGTCCGACGCGGAGACTGTGGATTTATGCCGGGATAAATTTGCATTTTATCAACATCTTATGAAACATCAGCTACCCGCCATCACCAGTGTGAACAGCTTCGAAGCATTTCTGAAGGAGAAGAAAGCAGGCACTATGTCTCTACCCGTTTTTCTGAAACCCACCCGCGGCTGCGGCAGTGTAGGCATACAGAAGGTGGAACACATAGAATTGCTGGAAACTCTGTGTAAATACGCAGACGAAGAATATCTGATCCAGAACTTTGCAAAGGGTGAAGAATACGGTGCTGATATTTATGTGGATTTATTGTCCCAAAAACCTGTTACCATCTTTGTCAAAAAGAAATTGCGTATGCGCGCCGGAGAGACGGAGAAATCCGTGTCTTACAAGGATGAGAAGCTTTTTGAGCTGATTCAGGAAACCGTATCAACCTTGGACCTGTTCGGTCCGGTTGACATGGATATTTTCCAAATCGACGGACGATACTATATCTCCGAGATTAATCCCCGTTTCGGCGGCGGTTATCCCCATGCCTATAACTGCGGTGTGAACTTTCCCAAACTGATCGCCAATAATATCGCAGGAATTGAGAATACAAACACCATCGGAGATTATGAAGAAGGTGTCTGCATGTTAAAATATACGGATTTGGCAATGCTAAGGATATAACTGTGAATTGCCATCAAATGGAACCACGGTTAGTGTATAACCAAGCGGTGCCAGCAATTTTAAAACCGTATCTATCTGTGGCGTTGATTTCATGCTTTCCAATCTGGCTATCGCCGGTTGCTTAACACCACTTAATTTCGCCAAATCTCTCTGTGAATACCCCTTTTGTTCTCTTGTCTCAATGATTTTACCAATCAATTCCACTTGAAAATTAATTCTCTGCCGTTCTTCAGGGCTTACCCTTGTCTCATCATTCATGTAATCTGCAAGCGTAGATATCTCCTTCATATAGATGCATTCCTTTCTAGGAATTCCTTCAGATTTCTTTTTGCCTTTTCGAATTCCTTGTTAGACATTTTTTGTGACTTCTTTATATAGTAATGAAGCAGGACAATCTTATTCTCTTTCCAATAAAAGAAAAATATTCTGTTTCTAAGCGGACGCAATTCCCATATATCGCCTTCAATATGCTTAACCATCGGTTGCCCGATTCTGGTTCCGTACTGCGATAACGCCACAAGATATGTCAAAATTTTCTCACGATTAATCCTCGCATCCTTACTCGTCTCCATTTTCTTCTGTAATTCATCCAGATAGTCTATAATATCCGATCTACCATTTTTGTCCTTATAGAAAATTATCTCTAACATGTATCTTTCCTCTCACAAGATAACTTATTTGTTATCTTTTGTCAAATGCAATAATACTGTTTTATATAGTCATGCCAAAAGGTTCTCACAACCAAAATTTTTGAATCCTCGGGCGATACACCCTGCGTGCGATATGCACATAAAAAATAGAACCACTCGAATTTGAGTGATTCTATCATAAAACAGCACTATTATTTTGTCAACGAATCAATTCCCAGGAGAGCGGTGTTCCCATGGCAATATCGCAAACCGCAGTTTTCCCCAATACTTCTTCATAATACATGGTATGAAGACCGGCATTGGGGCGAATGGAACGTACATTCTCAGGCGTAATCTTTTCTCCTGCCTTAATATCCTTTACTACGAAAAGGGAACGAGAACCACTTCTCTCTTTTTCCTGCTTTTCAGTCAATTCATACTTTGCCTGTCCAAGTGCTTTCTCAAGGATGCGGATATGATCCACCATCTCCTTGAATTCTTCCGGTTCCATGGAGAAAGCGCCATCCGGTCCACCGTCTGCGCGCCGTAACGTCAGATGTTTCTCCACCATCTTAACTCCCAGAGGGACCGCACCAACCGGCACTACACTGCCCATGGAATGATCGGACAAACCTACCAGACAATCATAAGTCTTCGCTAAAGTAGGAATCATGTTCAAATTGATTTCCTCATAAGGTGTGGGATAAGCTGATACACATTTGAGGAGCATGATTTCTTCATTGCCCTCTTCCCTACATACCTGAAGAGCCCGCTCAATATCCTCTGCATGTGCCACCCCGGTTGCAAAGATGACCGGTTTGTGCAGCTTCGCCACCTTACGAATCAACGGAATATCATTAATCTCATAGGAAGCAATCTTATAAGCCGGCATATTAAGCTGCGTCATAAAATCCACTGACGCAAAATCAAAGGGGGATGAGAAACATTCTAACCCCAACCCTTCTGCCACTTCCTTAAGCTTTGGCTGCCACTCCCATGGTGTACTGGCTTCCTGATACAATTTGTACTCTGTCATGCCATCCCACAGTCCACCATGGATCTGAAAATATTCATTATCACAATCTATGGACAGACTGTCTGCAGTATATGTCTGCAGCTTAATAGCATCCGCACCGGCTTCCTTCGCCGCATGTATGATTTCTACCGCCCTGTTATAGTCCTTTAAATGATTACCGGACATCTCTGCCACGCAGAAGCAGGGAGAATTGTTCCCAATTGTTCTGCTGCCTATTTTAAACTCTTTCTTCATTCAGCTATTTTCTCTTTTCCTAATTTCATCTCTTTATTTGTTAACCCATATTATTTCGAATGACTATTCAGAATCTATTCGCACAATCTCTAAAAAGCATTCCTTTTGCTCAGAAACGCCCCTGACCAGCTATCATTTTCTGATATTTCAGCTCTGCGATCTCCCAATCGTCTGGATTGTCAATATCCTGCACCTCAAGTTCACTCATGATCATAGGCACCATATGTGGCAGATCCGTCGTCTTATATTCCAAAAACGGAGCTGTCTTACAACAATAAAACTGTCCGCAGTCATGATAATAAGGTTCCAGATCCTGAGAGCGGGTTTTGGCATGCTCCGGCCATTTCATACGAAGTTCTCCTTCCTCATTTAAGATCATACACCGCTGAGGCGGAAAGGAAAATGGCACTACCGGCATCACAGAATCCGCTTTATCCAAAAGTCCCATAGCCGTCTTCAATTTCTCCGCCGTTACAAATGGTGCCGTAGGATAAAGGCAGCAGAAGCTGTCAAACTCTCTACCCCGTTCCTTATAAGCAGCCAACACTTCCAGCAGCACATCATCCGTAGAGGCATAATCCCCGGCACTCTCACTGCTGCGCATAAAGGGAACCTGTGCGCCTGCCTCCCCGGCGATTCGTGCTATTTCCTCATCCTCCGTAGATACCATGACCTCTTCAAACAATCCCGACTGAAGCGCCGCTTCAATGGAATAGGTAATGATTGGCTTGCCACAGAATAGCTTTACATTTTTGCGCGGTATTCTTTTACTGCCGCCCCTTGCCGTGATGATTGCTATGGAACCCATATGAATCCTCCCTGTTAGAATGATTTTACTCTGATTTATACTTTAAACAGTATACCTTATCGTACTCATTTTTTCAACAAAAGCAAGGCCTTACAGTAACGAGATGATGTCAATAATTGACAGACTTTGTCGATTGTAATAGAATGGCTATATAAGAAAACAATAAAGAAAGTTGGAAAAAAGGATGAAAAGCTTTATACGTCAATTAAGGAAGAAACTACTGGAAAACTGGAAATTTTTAATCTGTATTTTTTTAATATGTATTTTGCTTTTGCCCATGATATATACGATATTTTACAGTTTGCCTTCTACGGATGATTTTTCGGTAGCAACCAATGTAAGCAAAAGTTCTCTTTTTTCTGACAGTGTCCGCTATGCAAACCAACGTTTTTTTAGTTGGACAGGATTGTGGGTATATATGTTCATAGAAACATTTATAAATCCATTGATTCACTTTCCGTTGGAGAGTTACGGTATCGGAATAGAAATGATTATTTTATTTTCACTTTTTGTGATTTCACTTTTCGTTGCAATTAATACGGCAGCAAGAAAAATATTAGGTATCACAGAAAAGACAACAATTGCTGTATACTTTTTAGCATTTCTATTTGTATTTTTAAATACCAATATCTATTCAGAAATCTACTATTGGTTTGTTGGTTCAAGTTATATGATGGCGATGACCTTGGGATTAATCACCATCGCATTAACAATCCGATTTTTTTATAACAATAAACCTACAAAGAGAGAAATGATTTTACTTTCTGTCATTGGCGCACTGGCCTGTAATTTCTTTCAGGAGGCAATTTTACCAGGCATGGTCTACGTGATATTATGGGGTAGCTTTAGCATTAAAGAGCGTAAACCTTTGTGGAAAAAATCCATTCCTTTTTGGATTATGCTCTTAAGCGGGGTAATTGCAGTTGCTGCTCCCGGCAACTATGCAAGACATACAAGCTTTAGTTCTGATGTTAATCTTCTTAAGGCTTTTTTTGATGCAATGATAATATCAGTTAAAATCCTAAAACATATGATTCAGCAACCGCTTGTTATCGCTCTGTTAATTATGGGAATTTATATTGGCATACGCCATACTTGCAAAACGTCAAAGCTCACACGCATATATATAATATCGATATTTCTTTCTTTGGCAACGCTCGTACTCAATTCATTTCCGATTGCACTGGGATATGCCGGAGCAGGATATTTCCCTAATAGACTATATTTTGTACTTGATTTAGTTCTGTTGGTTGGAATGCTCTCATCAGCTATTTGTATTGGTATGTATGTAAAGAGTATACCCGCATATGAAGCATTTCTAAAATCCGAATACGTAGGGATATCAATGGCTGCATTTGTTTTTTTACTATTATATTCTACGCTGGTTTATGGTCAAAACATCAGCAAACTTCCTTGGTCACAGACAGTAGTGGCTATGAAAGATGTGAAAGAAATTCATGATGTATGGCAGGAATGCCTGATTGAAATCAGAGATTCTGAAGATAGCAATGTAGTCGTCGAAATAGACAAAAAATACTTTGATTCACCGGTTCTACAATTACCCAGGATAACAGGCGATGCAGAAAATTGGAAAAACAAAGCAACCGCAAGACTTTGGGGAAAAGAATCAGTGGTAGTATTAGAGAAAAATGAGTAGTTTTCTCATACTAACAGGGTAATTGTGGATTATAGAGCGGATTGTTCGAAAGACGAGCCCCCGTTTTCTCCATATTGTCTACATACTGCAATATTTTATTAGATAGCCAATTATATCCTGTAATTTTCTTGATCAACTCTATCACAATAGATACAAGCAGACTAATCACTACTAATACCGGCAGAATATATAGTGCTGAATGGAAAGAATAAATAAAATCCCTATAATAGTAGTAATAAATAAACGTATGAATCAAGAATATATTTGTGGCATGCTTGCCAAGATATTTGAGACAAGAACGCACTCCTGCTATTTTAGAAATATACGCAAACGCGATATATGGAATAACAGCAGCCAATGTATAGCTAAAAATAGCATTGGCTGTTATATGGCATAAATAAGCTACATAAACAATAACAGAGCATAGAATAATTCCAACAACTGCTTGCTTTTTATTATGACATTTCAATTTTTCAAACAAATTTTCATAGCTGAATGCGGTTCCCAAAATAACTACAGGTAATAGTAATGCAAAGGAATCTCCGGAATTTAAAATTGCATACGGCAGCAGGCATCCTGCCGGTATAAGCAGATATCTAAACTTTTTATATGCCATATAAATAAAGGGCATTGCCACGATCAGTAAAATTGCATAGGATAAATACCACCATGTAATGTTGATTTTAGCAGTTTGTGTATAATTTGCCAGTCCTGTCATATCAAGTAACATATGCAAGGCCATGGCACCAAAGCTCTGCCCTTCCTCACGATATAAGCTTTGTAAAGACTGCATCATAACAAATCGTTTGTAAATCACCGCTAAGACATATACGATTGCAACTGTTGATTCCAGCTTGATCAGTCGCTTTATTGTCAGGAAAAATATGTTTTCGGATTATCAGAATTTGAGGCTTTAAAGGTTTGCGTCATTCCATAAGCTGTTAAAAAAGCAAAGCCTGCAATACATATTCTAAAAAAGGACATGATATTATAAAAGAGAGTTGTATCATTTATAATGGTGTCAATATTATAAGGTGCTGCTTCTTTGGCATGAAAAACATGATGTGCAAGAAGCATAATGACCAGCACGCCTTTCGTTATTAATGTGTGTTCTTTGGTAAATGATGATTTCATTAGAATAATCGTCCTCTGATGTTGAAAATATTTAATCGTCTTTCTAAATATAGCACAATGTGTCATAAAAAGGAACTATTTATATGTTCTTGACAGTTCGACACACATTACAGAACCCCGAAGGCTTCCGCTCTCCGGGGTTTCCATATCCTATTATCTTAGCCCTTATATTCCGCGGAACGTAAAGGTAAACTCAACCTTACCACTGATATCGATCAGATACTCAGGATGTACCAGCGCACCCCAGCTGTCGTCTCCGCCCACACCCATCTGCTGCTTTGCTACACGGATTACAGTATAGTGTACTTCCGGCAGTTCATAAGGATGCCTTGCATTCTCCATCTCATGCGGGGTATAGGGTAATGCCGAGAAATTAATGTTATCTCCGGCAAACAGAAGTCCTCTGCCTTTGCGATCCGTTACTTTTGCATAACGGACACCTGTCTTATTTCCGCATTCCTGAGGCACCATATACTGTGCCAGATTATCCTTGACCAGATTCCGGTAAATACCAAGCTTCGCGCCTTCTTTTCTGTCCTCATAGGTTTCTGCAGGACCATTTCCGTACCATTCCACATGGTCGTAATCGGCATCACAGTGGAACATCATGCCAAACTCCGGCATATCACCCAATTCTTTAACGGGATCATAAGATAACGTAGTCTGAATCCGGCCATCTCCATAGACTCGGTAGGTTACCCGGCATTCTGCATCCGGTGTAGTCTGTAACCGGTAAGTATAAGCCAGGGTCAGGCAGTCTTTTTCTTCTGTTACCACCGGATTATCGTACTGCGTACCGCCCGGTGCTTCTCTCTTAGTCCCTACGCCTTTGCCTGTCAGATAGAGGCTGGCAATTTTCCACTGGGCATATCGTCCCGGCATATTGTTGCCCTCATCATTGTCAATCGGTGCACGCCAGAAGTTCGGCTTCGGTGTTCTTGCCAAAAGTTCCACACCTGCATAACGATAGGAAACCAGTCCACCGCCTAACATGGAGAACAATGCTTCAAATTCCTCTCCTCTGACACCGATATTATTATTACCGTAAATTACCGTATAGGGCTTTGTTTCTGCCTTCATGCAATCCGCAGCTCCAACAGGGATTCCTGCGTGAACAGTTGCTCTTACATCTGCGTCGCTCACAACTGCCACCACAGCCTGTCCGAATGCCACCTCATAGCC
>JALETS010000239.1 GCA_022781395.1 Lachnospiraceae bacterium
CGAAGAACAGATATCCAATGGAACTGTTCCTTTCTCCCATAATCCATCCCCTCTATACCTTCCTGCCACCAGAACCCTTCAAGCGGTGGAACCACATACTCAAAGAAACCTTCTATCTTATAATCCGACTTATAACTCATCTTCAATGTATAGGCAACAGCATATAGTATACCTACAGCCTGCTGATATGCTCCACCTTCTTCATTCGGATTTCCTTTTCCTCTTACCGCTATGTAGTTTGCCTTTGGGACAGTGACTATTTCCGGTGTGTTCTTAGGCATATAAAATTCTTTGTATTCTTTTTTAAAATCAAAAGCCATGTGTTGTTCCTCCTTATCCAAGAACAGATTTATTTTGAAATAATAATAAAGTGTCCCCTGCGGGGGAAGGTCAAGAAAATAAAAACAATCTCTACTTATTCTCAAAAGGCAGGATAATCTTCGTAATGTATTTATCAGGATTACCACGAAAAATCATTCCAGGACCTTTCAGATAAATTTCTCTCGAAGGACTCAACACGGAAAGCTTATGTACATTCACATAATGGAACAAGGCTTTATAAGCAAGATATAATGTCTCATAATTCCCAACATGTGTCGTACATACCGCATTAACAGCAGGAAGCAGCTTACATGACACTGACGAATCTGCAATCTTTTTTCGTATCGGAATACACAACTCCATATCGGCAATTTCAACACAATCCTCATCATAATAGCAATTAATCAGGTTACCATCAGCATTGCCTTTTACAACTTTGTATAATTCAGATACATACTTTCCAATCCGGTTATAAGAATCCTGAATTCTCAGGCCTGCCACCATAACCGGATCTATTTCTTCTATTGTTATATCATAGCTTTTTTCTTCATATACCTGCGGCAGGGGCTGCAGAAAATGATCCATTTTCTTTATCAAAGCTTTTTCCTTAGATATATTATTTTTAATATGTTCTATTTTTTCTTTCAGAATGTAGCTTAAATCTTCTTCATCATAATATCTGTATTGATTATCTTCATCACGAAAAGAAGGCTTGAGAATGTCCTGTTCATCATAATAGCGTAATGCCTTTTTCGTTAATCCTGTTATTTTTGATACCTGGCTGATCAAATACATCTCAATCTCCCGTTATTTACATCTGCTGTTCTTCCATCGGATTTCATGTTTGTTCCAATCTCTTTATACTTAATATACCATAATACGTTCTCACCCGAAACCTGTCTGTGCGCATTTTTCAAACATAATCGGTAACCCGAAAATCACTCAGCGCCCTCTGTCCTTCTTCTGTAACCGGTTTGATCCACGATTCATTATCTGGAAGAAAACTTCAGCTTAGAAATTACCGTTTCTGATATAGCTGCTACCGCAAATGTCAGCCCCAGAGAATGCAGTCGATGTTTTAAACACCAGCTTGGTACTACTCCTATGGATTATTTACTGAGTCTACGCATTAACAAGGCCTGTGAAATGCTGCAGAACACAGACTATGCCATCAGTGACATTGCGATGCGCTGCGGATTTTCATCCTCCAGTTACTTTACTAAGCTCTTTCATGCAAAATCCGGTGTTACTCCCCGCCAATACAGAATGATGTTGACACGCGTTAATATTGATGATATATTCTTTTCATCAGCAAATGTTAACATGTGTTAATTTAATAAAAACCACACTAGGAAGGATAAGGAACAAAATGCGAGTAATTTTACACGATCTGTCTATCGAAGAAAAAGGTGCATATCTTGCAGATCAGTTACGGGATACTGACAAAATAATAGAACGAAAGGAAAAAGAACCGCTCCCATGCATGGGCTGCTTCGGCTGCTGGGTGAAAACTCCCGGTACATGTGTGATAAAGGATGGCTATGAAAACACGGGTGCCTATCTTGGAAATGCAGAAGAATATATTAACATTTCAAAATGCTCTTATGGGGAATTCAGTCCTTTTGTCAAGAAAGTCATTGACAGAGGCATCTCCTACTGCCATCCATACTTTGTCAAGAGAAGTGGGGAATGCCATCACAAAATGAGATATTCCAATTCTTTAAAAATAAAAGTTATCTTCTATGGCGATGATCTGACCAATGAAGAGATCAAATGCATGGAAGCCAGAGCAAAAGCAATGGCTGTGAATCTCGGCACTACCAATATTACAACTGAATATTTAAAATCCTTTGAGGGAGGTATCAGATTATGCAAATAAGTTTTATAATAGGAAGCCCTAAAATGGGCGAAAGCTTTTCAGCTACCATCCTTGATATGATAAGATCCGAATTGCAGCAGAAAGGCAGTATCGATGCCGCAAGTAAAGTATACAACATCAATCGTAAGAGGCTTGATGAAGCAGAGCTTGAAGAGGTTATTGCCGGTGATGCCATTGTTTTGGCTTTTCCCCTCTATGTAGACGGCATTCCGGGTCATGTGGTGGAACAGCTTCATACACTGGAGAAAGCAATAAAAAAAAGCGGGCACACTGATATCGTATTTTATGGTATAATAAACAACGGATTTGTTGAAAGCATACAAAACTGCAACGCTGCCAGAATGCTTGAACTATTTGCTAAAAAAACAGGTATTCGCATGGGTCAGGTTCTGGCAATCGGT
>JALETS010000245.1 GCA_022781395.1 Lachnospiraceae bacterium
ATCCAGATCCTTGATGGCAACACGCTCCTGTTCCATGGAGTCACGGAATCTGACTGTTACACATCCGTCTGTCTCTGACTCGAAATCGTATGTAATACAGAAAGGTGTACCGATTTCATCCTGTCTGCGGTATCTCTTACCGATATTACCTCTGTCATCAAATTCACAGTTATATTTCTTGGAAAGCTCTGTAAAGATCTTCTCTGCGCCTTCATTCAATTTCTTGGATAACGGAAGTACGCCGATCTTAACCGGTGCCAGTGCCGGATGGAAATGCAATACGGTACGCACATCTCCCTCTCCAATCTCTTCCTCGTCATATGCGCCGCACAGAACGGCCAGGAATAATCTTTCCACACCAAGAGACGGCTCAATAACATAAGGAATATACTTCTCATTCTTGGTATCATCAAAGTAAGACATATCCTCACCGGATACTGTCTGATGCTGTGTCAGGTCATAATTGGTTCTGTCAGCAATACCCCACAGTTCGCCCCATCCGAAGGGGAATAAAAACTCAATATCTGTTGTAGCTTTGGAATAGAAGGAAAGTTCTTCCTGATCATGGTCACGGACACGCATCTCCTCTTCCTTCATGCCAAGGCTCTTTAAGAAATCGATACAATACTGCTTCCAGTATGCAAACCACTCCAAATCTGTATCAGGCTCACAGAAGAACTCCATCTCCATCTGCTCGAACTCTCTCACACGGAAAATAAAGTTGCCCGGTGTGATCTCATTACGGAAGGATTTACCTACCTGGCAGATACCGAAAGGAATCTTCTTACGGGAAGTTCTCTGTACATTCTTGAAATTAACGAAGATACCCTGGGCTGTCTCAGGTCTTAAATATACTGTATTCTTGGCATCCTCTGTAACACCCTGAAACGTCTTGAACATCAGGTTAAACTGTCTGATATCCGTAAAATTATGCTTGCCGCAGGTAGGACACGGAATGTTATTCTCTTCGATAAAATCCTTCATCTGCTGCTGGCTCCAGCCATCCACAGAGCTGTCCAGTGTCATGCCTTTTTCTGCTACATAATCCTCAATAATCTTATCTGCACGGAATCTCTCATGACATTCCTTACAATCCATCAGCGGATCAGAAAAGCTGCCCAGATGTCCGGAAGCAACCCAGGTCTGAGGATTCATCAGAATGGCACAGTCTACACCCACGTTATAAGGGCTCTCCATAACAAACTTCTGCCACCATGCCTTCTTGATATTATTCTTAAGTTCCACACCGAGATTACCAAAGTCCCATGTGTTGGCAAGTCCGCCGTAAATCTCGGAACCGGGATATACGAATCCTCTCGCCTTTGATAATGCTACGATTTTTTCCATTGTTTTTTCCATGATTTATACACCTTTCTATCTTCTCCCGCCCTCAGACAGGTGATTTTCTTTTCCAAACACATAATCCGAAGAATATTTCTTATCCTTCAAATATGATATAGGACAATGTTTCCTTAGCACCGGCATTATTCTCCTGCGCAGGATTTGCAATGTGCACACTCTTTTTGCCTTTAAAAGACACCTCCACACCACTGTCAGCACTCTGGTTGATATACAGCACTCTACCGTACGTGTTTACTTCTATCTCTTCTCCGGGCTTCGTTGCGATAACAATAACCCTTTTGCTGTCCGGGTGTTCGATATATCCCAGCTCTGCCGGTTCTCCTTTATCAGAAACAAAAGCAATCTTCTCCATGGCATATCCCCGGTTATCTGCTTCCTCGAGGGTTCCTACATATAATTCTCTGTTGTTAAATCCGCTGTAAGCTTCCGGCTCACTATACTTTAGATCGATCTGTATTGTATTGTCCTGTTCCTTCATCGACTGGAGTGAAACACACCCGTCTCCATTATCCGCACAATACTCGTTGACACGTTCCGTGGCCAAAGCTTCCAGTCCGTCTGTCTCATAATAATTCTGTTCAAACTGCCCTATAATCTGATGAGTAACCGAACCATCCTTCTCAATGGAAATAGAACTGACATCTGCTGTTTTTCCCTGACTGCACCCAACAAGACCCAGAGTTACAATCGACAGAATCAGGATTGCTTTTCCTCTTCGCATATACTTTCCTCTCTTGTCTGTCTTCAACCGACAACATACTGCATTACATTATATTAAAGATTATCCACAATTTCAAGACTTTTAAACGTACGATCCACGAATCTCCTTCTGTAGTCATCCGCAATCTTCTTCATCTGTGCCAGCACGGAAGGCGTTACCGTAAAAGTATACAGCTTCTCAATACCGGAATCCATAATATAGGAAATCGCATATCTCGTAGATTCTTCCCATACACCCTCTGTGGGAATTCCGGGGAATTCGCCGTTCAATACCATTGCCTTCATTTCAAATATGTATCTTACCAGCCTGTTATCCAGACTTTCATGCATCAAAGCTCTCAGTGACTGATATAAGAGCTTAAGCATCTCTTTCTCATCGTTATTCTCTCTCGTATAATAATCCATAACCTCTAAAAAGTACATACCATAATAGGCACCTTCAAAATCTTCCCTGAGACCTTCAAAATAGTTACTGATAGAAGCATCCAGAATATTATAAGAGCTTCTGCCCGCATATAGTTTAAACGTTCCAAAAGAGAAGGGATTGGTCGCCGCCAGCAGCTTGCTGGTCTGGCGTCTCGACCCTTTGGCAAAAGCCGATATTTTCCCCTTCTCTTTGGTCAGCATCACAACTCTTCTATCATATTCGCCGATTGGCTCAGCCTTTAAAACCATTCCCGTAATCTCTGTAAATTCCTGCATGAGAATGTTCTCCCGACTCTTCCTTTCTCTCACAGTTCTCAGACTGTGCATCTTGTTGTGCATTCCTGTATGCCAGAAAGTCATCAATCTTCCCGGTCGTCATAAATTGCTCCCAGTAATTTATCTCTTTCATCTTACGCCCCCTGATCCTTATCATTCACATGATATTAGAGTTCGCAGATTTGTCTTTTTCTATTCGGAATCCTTGGGATTATATCCGAAATTTTTCAACAGATAATCACTGTCTCTCCAGTCCTTCTTTACCTTGACCCAAAGCTTCAGATTCACCTGACATTCCACCAGCTCTTCAATATCCGGTCTGGCCATGGAGCCGATCTTCTTGAGCATGCTGCCCTGCTTCCCGATAATAATTCCTTTGTGGGAATCCCGTTCACAGATGATGGTTGCCTCAATATCCACAATATGTTTCTTAAACTTCATCATTTCTATGGTAACTGCAATGCCATGGGGTATCTCATCCTCCAGACATTTCAGCGCCTTTTCACGAATCAGTTCCGCCACGATCTGTCTCATGGGCTGGTCGGTAACCGTATCTTCATTATAGAACGGTTCTCCGTAAGGAAGATATTTCATGATATTGTCGATCAGCTCCTGCATGCCGTCCTTCTTAAGTGCAGACACCGGTATGATCTCCGCAAAATCAAGCTGCTTACTGTACTGATCGATCACAGTCAGAAGCATTTCCTTCTTAACCGTGTCGATTTTATTGATGACTAATATAATCGGTGTCTTTGTCTTCCTAAGCTGCTCGATGATATGCTGTTCACCTGCGCCGATATAATCGGTGGGTTCCACCAGCCAAAGGATCACATCTACCTCGGACATGGTACGTTCTGCCACGTTTACCATATAGTTTCCCAGCTTATTCTTAGCCTTATGGATACCCGGCGTATCTAAGAATACAATCTGTCCTTCCTTGGAAGTGTACACTGTCTGTATCCTGTTTCTGGTAGTCTGCGGTCTGTTCGATGTAATAGCAATTTTCTGCCCTATCAACGCATTCATCAATGTGGATTTTCCTACATTCGGTCTGCCAATCAAAGTAGCAAAACCTGACTTAAACTTTTGATTTTCCATATTACCTCTTTTTCTATGCAATTCCTGCTCTACTGCTTCTCTTCCATTTCCTTAGGATCCCCCTGCTGTTGATTCTGCTCATAGGGGCTTTGTTGCTGTGCATAAGGGCTTTGCTGCTGTCCATAAGGACTGACTCTCTCCGCCTTTCTCTTAGCCCTTCGTTTCGCTGTGTGCTTACGAATCTTGCAGAAAATAAATATTGCTGCAACGATAAGGACCGCCCATACAATCAGATAGGGCAGATTGATTACAAACCAGATACCAAAATTCTTAAAGCCATTACCAACACCTCTCAGGCTCTCCAGGAATCCTTCCCTGATCCGTTCTCCGGTAGAGATATCATCTCCCGGTGTGTAACGCTCTACCTCATCAACAGAAAGATATACGGTACTGTAATCAATCTTATTATCATAAGTCCGAAGCTGGGACTCCATACTCTCAATCTGATACCGGACTTCCGACAACCGACTTTCGATGGTAATGATATCCTCCACTGTCTCTGCCTGTTCCATCAGTTCCAACAGTCTGCTCTGCTCTGTCAGGAGTGCTTTCTTATGGCTCTCCAGATCTACATACTGCAGAGTAACATCCGAAACGCTCTCAGAACGGCTTACAATATTAGACTGTTCATCCATCTCAGACAGGAAAGTATCCAGATTCTCCTTTGGAATCCGTATAGTCATACTGGCATACCTCAGATGTGCCACGCCGGAATCAGCATAATAAGAATTGTTCCTGTTATACCTTGACATCTCCTCTATGTATCCGCCCAGTGCCGTAACCTGCTTTTCCACATTAGCTAACAGGCTGTCAAACTGCTCTGTCTCCGCACTGATGTTCACAGTCTTGATCAGCTTTCTGTCCGCGGCTGCCTGTCCGGTGGTCTGGCCGATGCCTTCTCCGCTCTCCGCAGCCGCCTCTTCATATTCATCAGCCTCGCTATACTCCTCATAAATACCGGCATCCGATGAAAGGTTATAAGCACTGTCCTCATAAGCCATCTCCGCAGTCGCCACGGCCGCTTTATCTGTGCTTCCGCTGCCGCAGCCGGTCAGCGCTGCTGCCAATAATCCGGCAGCCAGCACAAGCCCTGTTACTTTCCTGTTTCTCTCAATTTTTCTCACAATAATCATTTACTTCTCCTTGTTCTATCGGGATTTTAATGGAACAAATAATCTGTGCTGTTAAACAGCCCCTTCTGCTCCTTGATCTTCTCTTCATTTCCTACCACACACAGACAATCATCTTCCATAAATGCCTTGATATAGGCAGAAAGCCCTCTGATAGTATCTACCTGTGTAGCAAGCAGCTCATCACGATCCTTCTGCACACGCTCATAGGGATAATGCGTCATATATCCGCTTAAAGAATAATTCCCCCTGGCCGCCGGTGTCATAGGCATATCCATCTCACTGACTGCGCCAATGATATACTGGGTCATGGTACGTTCATCCGCTTCAAAATGTTCTATATAATCTGCTGCCTTCTCATAGACGTCAATTGTCTTCTCCAGATTAGGATCTCTGTAGGATACGAAATAACTCTCCCCGGACTTACCAAAGTTACACATACAGCCGTAGGCTCCTCCCTTGACGCGTACCTGTGTCCACAGATAATCATACCCCATCATGACACGTAATACTCTCAGTGCACCCGTGTAAGGCAGCCCTTTCTTTGTAAAGTTACCGGCACGGCATACATACTGAATCTGTGCAGAAGACATAAGTCCTTCATTCCTCTTAACCGGATGAGGAGCGTACCCCATGGATTCTATCGGATCAGTAAACAATGCGCCCTTCAAGTTTTCCACCAAAGCTTCTATTCCGGTTAATCCCTCCGGCTGCGCTGTATAATCAACCATTAGATTCTCCGGCCGGAAAATACAGTGTACCAGTTTCTGCAGTTTCCCAACCAGATCATCCTTCTTCACATCAAACTCACCTTCCAGGCATTCCAGAAGCCGATAGAAAGGCAATCCGTTCATGTGCTCCATAACGCACGCTGTCTGGGATAAATAGGACAGTGCCCTGCCTGCTGCCAGCGTATGCCCTGCTGTCATCATTTGTGCCTGTTTCTCAGATCTGGCCTCTGCAATCAATTCAAAAAGACGTTTCGGGTCTGCATAGACTGATTCAGTCAATATCTCTGTTGCCAGCTCAAATGCCTGCGGCAGATTCTCATATAAAGTCTTAACCTTCAAATCAAAGGTTGCCGTATATTTTGACAGATCTCTTGCATCAATATAAGTGTTGACTGCAGGATCAATACCACCTGTCTTCATATTGATCTCATGATACAATTCACTGTAGCTGTGCTTCTGTGTATCTACCAGTCCGATCAGCAGTTTGAGAATCCCTACATAGGGAAATAGTTCCTCCGGCACCTGTTTTAAATCAAACATAAATCTCAGATAGCCGATTCCATTCGTATAAATATTATGATACAGCAGCGTGGTATCTCCCACTTTCTTCTCTTCATTGTAATACGGTGCTGCTTCTTTCTTCATATCTGCTCTGGTCAGAAGCGGGATCTTCTCCAAATCTTCCTTAAGACTAGGTGTTTCCTGATATTCCTTGAGTTCCTTTGTCTCTTTTACAATCTGTGCTAACTCTTCCTGACTCATAGCCGCTTTTCTTTCCGCAAGCTGCTTAGCCAGTGCCCTGTCCTTCCTGCCTGTCAGCCCCTTGACCGGTTTGACTACCACAATACTCTTATGAGTGTTATCAAGCAGATATTCTCTGATCAGATTTTCAAAATAGGCGGTATCCACAGCCCCTTTTAATTCCTTATAGGTATCCAGAAGCTCCACATAGTAAAACGGTTTACTATCATCATAAAGCCAGGATTCGAGCATATTTAGTCCATACATCAGTCCCTTCGGATAGGAACCAAAGTCTGCCTCTCTGTATTTAAACTCGTCCCTGTTAATGGTTGCCAAAAGAGCCTCTTTATCCAGGCCACTCTCTGACAGTTCCTGCAGCTTACCCTCAATGATCCGTACAAATTCTTCCTTCTGTCCAGCCTCTGCATTCTTGGCAACAATAGAGAAATACGGCTGCTTCACACCGATATCGAATGCACATTGCACCTCCGTACCAATCCCGGCATCCAGAAGTGCCTGTTTCAGCGGTGCACCCGGCACCATACACAGCACATCTGCCAGCGTACCCACACCATAACAAAGCTTTCTGTCAGAAGCCTCTCCCAAAGAAATATTATAAGAGAGATAGGTATTGTTTTCTTCCGATTCGCTCTCCATAATCGGATATTCCTTCTCCACCGTTACCGTAGCCTTGAAAGCCTTCTCAGACTCCAGTTCAGAATCTACCGAAAGGGCATCATAATGGGAAAGATACTCCTTGTCAATAAAAGTAAGCTTTTCTGCCATATCCATATTGCCGTACAGATAGATATAACTGTTAGCCGGATGATAGTATTTCTGATGAAAAGCCAGAAAATCCTCATAGGTAAGTTCGGGAATCACATCCGGATCTCCTCCTGACTCCACCGCATATGCGGTATGGGGATATAGGGAATTCATAATCTCTCTCCACAGGACATCATCCGGAGAAGAAAAGGCACCCTTCATCTCATTATATACAACACCATTGATGGTCAGATCATCCTCTGCATTCTCCATCTCATAATGCCAGCCTTCCTGCTTAAATATCTTCTCCTCACGATAGATGTTGGGATGGAACACCGCATCCAGATAGACATCCATCAGGTTCTGGAAATCCTGATCGTTACAGCTTGCCACCGGATAAACAGTTTTATCCGGATAAGTCATCGCATTTAAGAACGTATTGAGAGAGCCCTTTGCAAGTTCAATAAACGGGTCTTTTACGGGGAACTTATCAGAGCCGCACAGTACGGTATGCTCGATAATATGTGCCACACCTGTACTGTCTTTAGGCGGTGTTCTAAAACCAATATAGAACACCTTATTATCATCATCATTAGACAATAGTGCTACTCTTGCTCCTGTTTTATTATGTTTCAGCAAATAGCTGACTGAATTCAAATCCTTGATTTCCCGTTTCTCGATCACGGTATATGTCTTTAACTGTTCTAACTGCATTCCAATAACCATACCTTTCCGTTTTGATTCAGAGTATAGTATACCACTCTTACCGTTTTTTAGTAAAGCTACAGTAACATAAAATAAAAGAACAGATAAAAACTACTCGTTTCGTCTCTACCTGTTCAGTGTAAAAGGGGAATTTTACCATATGTTAAAACAATTCCGACAAATCCATGTAATAATTTGTCATCTCAGTACAATTCTTTGTTTGATGATGTCAGTTTACCAGAAAAAATTGTCAGAATCAAGTGCTAAGATTCTGTTAAGATATGTAAGTTATCGCGGAACTTTATACACTAAAGGTCATCAGCGCAAGCTTGGAAATAATAAGCTCCTGTATGACAATCCCCATCTTTTTCTTCCGGGCAAGATTCCACCCCGCAAGTTCATTCAGATGAACCACCTTAGTACGATAGCCTGTCTTCGTCTTTCCGAACAAGCTTTTCTTCTCTTCCAGCACACTGATCTTCACCTTTGCCTTAAGCTGCTCATAGGTACGATAGGAGAACTGCTCCGGTGTCATATAATACAGATGGCTCTCCAACGTGGTAGACATATCCGTATCCTTTGCAATGTAATGCTCTATCACAGATTTGAACTTGAAATTAGCATTAACATCCTGCATGATCTCCTGATAGCTGTATCTGGCACCAAAATAAAGTGATCCGGTATCCTGCATAAAATATTTATAATCATTATCCTGATATTCCACTTACTCTTCCACCTTTATCTAAGAAGTAATCCCCGTTGCCAGTGCTTCAATCTTGTCGCCACTCATGCGAATGGCATCTTCAATTGCCTTACGGCTCAAACCGGTCTCTTCCATCAGTTCTTCTATCGTTATCTTACGATGCAACTCCTCATACAATTCATTTGCTGCATCTGCCACTTTATTTACTTTATCCGCAATCCTTTTATTTTTGTTGTTCTTATCTGCATTCTCGGCAATATACTCTTCCATGGCATCCATAATCATCCTGCCCAGCATTCCCTGTGCCTCAGATGCATGCTCCAAAGCTCCCAGCATGGTGACGCCCATGGTTACCGCCACATTACCCTCTCCGATCAGATCTTCCAGATAAGCTCCCTGCCCCGCATAGAGCTTTGCAATCTCTGCTACTTCGGGAAGATATACTTCCATCAGTTTCTTCTGCGCATCCGCATCACCTGCCATGGCAGATAAAGTAACTGCTTCCTTCTCTCCCTCAGACAGCTCCGGTAATGCCTTTAATTCCTCCAGATAGGTCTCCAGATAATCTCTTTCCTCATCCTCCAGATATTCATCCGGGTCTACCTGCTCATCGATGCCGATCTTGCGTTGTCTGAGGTATTGATATACCATATCCATCTGCTCTTTGGAAAGCGTAAGCTCCGCAAAAGCCTCTTCAATCTGTTCCTTCGATATACAATGATTCTGCTCTTTCGCCTTTGCTTTTACTGCCTCCAGGGCTTTTGCAAAACGAATTTCTCTATCCATCTGCTTCATGCCTTTCTTAACTTCTCTTGATATGGGTATGCGTATATAAATGCTCCTCACAGTATTCATAATTGCCATCGCATTTGGAACAGAATCTGAACTGCATGTTCGGGCTGTCCACCTCGGTCCTTCCGCAAATAGCGCATTTATGCTTAGTAATACCCGTATTCTTACGTATATCCCGCTTAAATTCCTGCCGCCTGTGTATCTGCTTTGGATTTAAGTGCATCATATTTCTGGACGTCAGGAAAAATACAATAAAATTAAGCAGTGATGCCAAAATTGCGAATTTATTATATACATTATATATAAGGAATTCATACACCAGCATAACACCGTAAACAATGCCAAGCCATTTAACCTTGATCGGAATGATGAACATCAGGAGCACCTGTGCATCCGGGAACGTGGCCGCAAATCCCAGGAATATGGACATGTTAATATAGTAGGTACTGAATACGGTAGAAACAGCAGAGAAAAATACCTCCGGT
>JALETS010000249.1 GCA_022781395.1 Lachnospiraceae bacterium
TTGACCGGTTCCACATGCCAGTTCCAACACTGTCATTTCATGGTTCAGTTCCGGTTCTACTTCTCTGCAAATTGCCTCATATACTTTTTTATTATTCTTCATGAACGGTGTATAAAATCCCGCCATTTTCTGCCAGTATTCTATATTGTTGTTCTCCATCATATATCTCCCTTATCTCCCTTTTTTCTAAATCAAACTTTCTGACTTACCGGTATTGCTTTTTGCAGTCTGACCGTCTGTGCAGATTCCTTCGTATCATCCGATTCATCATAAGCATCATAAGGTGCATCCGGATCATGCGGCTTTTGTTTCTTCGTTGCATGACAGGCACAATCCGTATGGTCAAATACGAAATCCAGATCATCTGACCATCCGGTATGTCCGGTAATCACAATCGGCTGCAGTTATCTTTCTCTCACCAGTTTCTCCAATGCCGACAGTGATTCTATCGACAGCTTATTGTCCTCTGCCAATACATTCAAAAAGCTATAGCCTCCATCAGGCCCAAACCAGATTGTATCTCCGGTAAAAAGCTAAGTATCATCAATCAGATAAACAAGATGTCCCCATGTATGTCCCGGAATTTAAATGCCATAAACTTTTCCTGTAATTTTGACGCTGATTTTGACATAATGGTTCTCTCTCCCTTTAAGGTTAGTTGAATCTAACTTGTGGTTTGTTTATAACCCTATAAAGTCCACTGTAATACACGAAATCAGCGTACTCTTTGATGCCGGAAATTGTCAAGATAGCTAATTGATTATATTTATCAGGTATTCCATTCACATGCCTGTCTGATTGAAGTCACTGTTGCAGCTCTTCCAAACTGCCCTATAAATACCAGAAGCATTTCCTCTCTTCGCTCTTTCAAAGACAGGACACCTCCCCCGCTGTACCGTTGACGAAAATCTTCTCTCTGTCTTTTAACTGTGTTGTGGCGCATCCGGTAGCAAGGACAGCCGGAATATTGTATTCTCTTGCCACGATTGCGGCATGAGACAATGCCCCGCCGGTATCGGAAACCACCGCGGCTGCCAGAGTAAACAGCGGTGTCCACTCCGGATCCGTATAGCGGCACACCAGAATGTCCCCCTTCTTTAATCTGCCAAATTCCGCCGGGCTTTTCACAATGCAGACTTCTCCTATTACTTCCCCGGTGCTTCCGCTGATTCCCTTAATTGTTTTTCCGTCTCCTTTCAGAGCCTCCCACTGCTGTCTTCGCCAATATTCCTCTACCGTAGGACGTAGCTCCTTACGTCTGCTGATCTTATCCCAATCCTTCTCACTCAGTTTTTCCCGTTTCATAACCTCCTGCAGTTCTTCCCAAAACAGGTACCGGAGTTCCCCTTCGGTCACTCCAAGCAGCTTAGCTGTGCGTTTTAGTATTTTC
Source organism: Lachnospiraceae bacterium (assembly GCA_022781395.1). Lineage (GTDB taxonomy): Bacteria > Bacillota > Clostridia > Lachnospirales > Lachnospiraceae > UBA3282. Next base: position 1,391 of record JALETS010000249.1, read on the forward strand.
CTGCAGGCAAAAAAGGCTGTTTCCCTTAGATACTGCGTTTTCTCCCGGAACACATGATAAAACCGATAATATTCTACTTGCTGCAAAACTTTCCGTTTCTGTTTTTCCTTTAACCCATATGTCATTTTCCGAAGCAGTTTTTATTCTCTCTCCTGTTTTATGGTTATAAAATCAAATCATGTCCCTGTTTCATCATAATCTCATTCATCTTAAGTCTTAGCTGAACCCTTGCTCAATCAAATAACCACACTTAACATATATGGAGGCATTTTTAAAATTCCATTATCATTATCAATGACCAGATTTTTAGGATGAACGATATAGGACATATCTATCCTTCTATCAAAAGATTCTTTAAAACGTATAAGCGATGTTGTTGTATAATTCTTTGATGATTTTACTTCAACAGGAAATACTTTAAAGTTCATTTTGCTTTCATTTGATAATAGGAAATCTATCTCTATATCATTTCTATGCTTTTCTTCCGAATATCTGGTATAAAAATAAAGTTTTCTCCCTTTTGACGCTATTATTTGAGAAATAGCGTTTTCATATATCATGCCTTCGTTTAATGACAGTTTATCGTTCATGATTAATTTATATAATTGCTGATCCATTATCTCATTTTCATTAAACGCAAGACTTATGAGAAGTCCGGTATCTCCCATGTAGCATTTTACTGCTGAATCATTTTTATTCAATGCAAAGCCTACCTTAGGATCATTACATTTATAGCAGAGATTACATATCATGGAATCATCAAGCCAAAACAACGGGTCGTCATATCTATCAAATGTTGCACCCGAATCTATCTCGCTAAGCACAATTTTCTTTTCATGAGTGGACAAAAAAGCCGGTATATTTTCAAATAATGCAGATACCTTAGAGTTATATCTTTTAGCAGCTTTCTTTATATCATCCCGATAGAGGTTAAGGATATCACGCTTCTCTATATCAGCTAAGACAAAATCTCTGCCATTCTCAGCAAATGCAACCACTGCTTGCGGCATACCACCCACCAACATATATTCCTTAAACAAATGCATTGCCTTTTCATGCATCTTTCTTTCAAGCGGAACCTTTTCTTCATAACATTTTTTAATATATTCTAATAAAAGATCTTCCCCTAAATACATGGCAAATTCTTCAAAATCCACCGGATACATCTTAAGTTTTCTTTCCTCGGATGGAATTGTAATATTTTCCACATTCTCACGAATGGAAATTAAAGAACCTGTTTCAATAAAATCATATCTTCCATCTGCCACCAGATACTTAATTGCTTCTCTGGCTTTTGGAAACTTTTGAATCTCATCAAATATAATCAAAGACTCTCTCGGATATAATCTCTTATTATATTCAAGAGATAATGTCTGAAAAAAAATATCAAGATTTACCAAATCATCAAAACTATCAAGAACTTTTTTACTTGCCTTGTTAAAATCAATCATGATATATGATTTGTACTCATTTTTACCTAATTCTTCTGCAATTGTCGATTTACCAATACGTCTGGCGCCTTCGATCAAAAGTGCCTTTGTTCCCTTTGAACTGTTCTTCCACTCTATAAGTTTTCCATAAATCTTACGTCTAATTTTCATGATAAACCTCCGTATTCAACAGTGCGCATAGTAAATTATATCAATTTTTCCAATAATACGCAAAGTATTTTTGCATGTTTTATTATATTATACGCAATTTACTTCAAACTTATTATTACAATCCTCCATAATATTCATTGGTTGACTTTCCTCTATTGTATCTCTATAGAGATATAAGCTCAAGCATGACAATCAAAAAAGACGCATGAATCTGTTACAACTCACACGTCTCGATAATACCATCATTATTTGTTTCCCCTTACTACTGACTGCTCCACTTCTTACGATAAATCAGGAAACATATACAGCCCAGGCAGACGGAACCGCCTACAATATTACCCAGTGTAACGGGGATGAGATTATGCACCAGACCGCCAACGGAAAGTGATGCACACTGTTCAGCTGTAATACCGTACAGTTCTTGCGCCTTCGCCACATAATCAGGATTGGATGCCGCAAACATACCTGCCGGAATATAATACATATTGGCAACACAGTGCTCATATCCTGCTACCACGAATGCCCAGATCGGGAAAAAGATTGCCAGCAGCTTACCTGCAATATCCTTCGCGGCCGCCGCGGTCAGAATGGCCGCACAGACCAGAATATTACACATAATACCGGACACAAAAGCCTTATCAAAGGACATGGTGGATTTAGCCAGAGCTACCTTAATGGTATAGGCTCCCAATGCTCCGCCCGTATAATCCAGCTGTCCGCTGAAATAAACAAAAGCGTCTACAATCAGCGCGCCAACCAGATTGCTCAGATATACCACAACCAGATTGCGTACCATCTTGGAAGCCTTGAATTTCTTATCCAGCACTCCCATGATCATCAGACAGTTACCGGTGAAAAGCTCTCCACCAATCAGTACGATCATCATAAGGCCTACCGGGAAGATACAGCCTGCCAACGTTCTGGCAAGTCCCACATCCGCTATACTGTGTACTGCTACATTACTGCTGGAACCACCAATGGCAATAAATGCGCCTGCCATAATGCCCAGAAGAATCATTTTCCCAAGCGGCAGATTCGCCTTCGTAACACCGGCATTGATATTCACTTCTATCACCTCAGCCGGTGCATTCATATGTTCGTTCATAAGTATTTCTCCCTCTCTTTTCTGTCAACCTATACCCTCTGTATATTTGCTTAATAACGTAATTATGCTATCATATCCACCGCCAAAAATCAATTAATGTGCCGAAGTTTATACATTACCAACATTTTACGCGGTTTGTCATCAATATGTTTTTAAAAATGTGCCTTTTGTTCTCTCTTTTTGACCACTTTCGCTAATATAGTTTTATTCTTATGTAATATATTTATAGACTGTTTCGACAAAAAATATTATATTAATTACAGACTTGATTACGGAAGTCAAGTCGGTAATAGCAATTCCGGAAGAATTCCCCTTTTACACAAGCGAAACTACCGATAGTACGAAACTATCGGTAGTTTTGTTTTACAGATAAATTCTGAACAATCAGCCTATTTCCGTTTCTAATCATTTATTCCGGTTACTTTAATACCAGAATAGAAAATCCCGGCATCCCCGCAATTCCATCTTCAAAAACGATCTGTTCCTGATTGGCAGTCAGCATCGCTCTGATCTGTGTATCTGCCGAAATCGTCTCTCCGTCTAAGGTCACTTGACTTAAATCAAGCTGCACCGGCTCTGTACCTGTCACGAACACAAGCAGAAGTTCCGATTCTTCATAGGCCTTCCTCAATACACATACAGACTCCGCATTGCCTTCTACCACGCTATATCCATCTGCGCTACCCTCCGTCAGACATTCTACGCTTCCTCTGGCAATCTCCGGATTTTGATTTCTTATCTTGATTGCCTTCTTATAATAGTTGTAAATTGAATCCTCATCCTCTGCCTGTTCCTCCAGACTTTCAAACTTCATCTTCACAGCATCCATATCCGCCGGACCGTCACACATACCTTCTTCATCCGGGTTCATGCTCCAATACATTGGTGCACGCTTATTTTCATCCTTACCGGAACCCTTCATACCCAACTCTTCCCCATAATATATAAAGGCCGAACCGCTCATGAACAGGTTCATGGCACCCGCCATCTTGGTCTGACAGGCAGAATCATCTCCGGCATAATATCCGGCACTGCGGCCCATATCATGATTGGTGTAGAAAGGGGCATCAATATAATTCTCATTATAGGCTCCAAAGGTTGTCTCCAGTTCTGCCACCGCATTACCGTATTTAGAAGCCGGTGCCCCGTTCATGACTTTAGAAATAATGCCATCCTTATCTGCAAAGGCAAAATCAAACAGACTGTCAATGCCACTGTAATATGGTGCATAATCTGTCATGGAAAGCCACGCTTCACCTACCAGATATGCGTCCTGCTTCTGAGATTTCACCGTATCGTCCAGCCAGGACAGAAAATCAATATTAGCCTGCGGCGCTCCCGTGTAATATTCTTTGACCGCATCCAGCCGGAAACCGCCCACACCCATATCCAGCCAATATTGTGTTATCTCTGCTATTTCCTGTCTGAGAGCCACACAATCCAGATTCAGATCCGGCATCTCAGACCAAAACTGTGCCTCGTAATACCACTCTGTTCCTTCTACGGCATAATATCCGCTTCCCTGTTCCTTAGAGAAATGATAGTATTCCAGATAGGGGCACTCTTCTGTATCTGGCTCTGCACCGTCCAGCCCTTTCAGATAACTGCACGCTTCCTGAAACCACAGATTTCGGGAAGAACTGTGATTCAGGACCAGATCCATGATTACCTTAATCCCGCGCTTGTCACATTCATCCAGAAGCTGTTTAAAATCCTCTAAAGTTCCGTACTGCTCGTCAATATCGTAATAGTCCCTCACATCATACTTATGATATGTAGGAGAAGGATTGACCGGCATCAGCCAGATTCCGTTACAGCCTAAGTCCGTATCGGTGCTGTCATCCCCATCATTGATATAGTCCAGCCTGGAAATAAGTCCCTGCAAATCACCGATTCCGTCTCCGTCGCTGTCACAGAAGGAATAGACAAATACCTCGTAGTAAGTTCTGTAATTGTCATTAATCATATTGAGCGGAATTGTGTCTGTCACATCCGCATATGTACTCACGGGTTCTTCGCTTTTCTCCAATGCGGCTTCAGAAGCATCTCCCGTCGGATTCTCCAACAGTATCGTCTTGCCATGTCCTGCATCTGTGCCACAGCCACCAAGCAACAAGGATGCTGCCAGCAGAACTGCCGTTATTCTACCTTTCATTTTACCTATAGCCATTTCTCATCCTCCCCACAAGAAGACAGGCTATACATCCAACATGTACAGCCTGTCAATTAAGCTATTTCATTTTCCTGTAAAAGAATTAACCCTTTACGGAACCGCCTGTAATACCTTCTACATAGAACTTCTGCATAATGATGAACAGGATGGATATCGGAATAGATACTACTACACCACCGGCGCAGAATACAGAGAAGTATTTGTTAATCATGGATTTATTCAACATATTGAACAATCCAATTGCTACCGTCCAGTCTGTTGCGATACCGGAGTTAAGCATCAGCTTCGCAAATACGAAGTCTCCCCATGGTACCAGAAAGGAACTGATAACCGTATATACAATAATCGGCTTAGACAACGGAATAATAATCCTCCAGAAAATCTTTGCCTCAGAAGCGCCTTCCAATCTGGCGGCTTCACTTAAGGATACAGAAATGGTATCCATAAATCCCTTACAAATCAGGAAGCCAAGACCGGCGCCTGCGGAATACACAATCACCATACCCACATGACTGTTGGTCAGACCAATCGACTTCAGAATGAAGTAAATGGCGATCATGGACAGTACACCGGGAAACATATTCAGGATGATACTGAAACTCATTAACTGCTTTCTACCCGGGAAACGAAGCTTACTCATTGTATAACTTACCATTAATACAAGGATTGAAGAAATCAGGCTGGTAAAAATGGCAATAATCAACGTATTCAGGAACCATCTGTTATACTGCACGATGGAGTCCGAACGTAAAAGCAACTGTGCGTAGTTATCTAATGTCCATGTCTCCGGAAAGAAATGGGATGTATTAATTCCCTTATAACCACTAAACGATGTAACAAACAACCAGAGAATCGGTATCAGCCAGATAACTGCCAGGAAAAGCAGGAAAACATGTCTTAAAATAGAATTTACTGTCTTTTTCATTATTGAAACTCTTCCTCCTTATCTCCTTTGATTGTTCTCGTAAAGGTTATCAGCGTAAACGCTGCACAGATGATAAATACGATTATACCAATGACGGACGCCATCTTGTAGTTGTAATATTCGTTCGTCAAACGGAACAGCCAGGTAACCAGAAGGTCAATTTCCTTCGCATTGGAGTTCGCCAGCAACTGATCCGAGGTTACATATACATCCTGTGTCAGCAGATAGATTACGTTAAAGTTATTGATGTTCTTGACAAAGTCTGTAATCAGACTCGGTCCCGTTACGAACAACATATAAGGCATTGTAATCTTAATAAATATCTGTAACGGATTTGCACCGTCGATTTTCGCACTCTCGATCTGATCCTCCGGGATGTTCATCAGGACACCGGTTGCAATCAGCATCTGATAAGGAACACCTACCCAGATATTAATAATGACTATCATAACCTTCGCCCAGTTTGGATTTGTTAAGAACGGAATATAGGTTAGGTTATTGCTTACCAGTCCTATGCTCTTAAGAAAATCCGTCAACCCGATAGCGGAACAGAAGGTATTGAAAATACCGTTATCTGCAAAGAAGCTTCGTACCAGCAGTAAGGTTACGAACTGCGGTACTGCAATAGCGATAATAAAGAGTGTTCTCCACATCTTCGGCATCTTAGTTTTCTTATCGTTAATGAATTTGGCAAGTAATATACCACCGATATATGTGGTAAAGGTAGCAAGTACTGCCCATTCTAATGTCCAAACTAATACTTTTCTAAATGAATATCCAAAGGTAACTGTTATGGAATTCGTAAACAGATTTTTAAAATTAGACCAGCCAACCCAGGTAAATAACGAGTTTGGCGGCATATGCTGCTGATCATAGTTGGTAAATGCAACTGC
>JALETS010000258.1 GCA_022781395.1 Lachnospiraceae bacterium
AGATGACCAAACAGGTGGAGCGTCAGTCTAACCGTGTCAATAAAGGGGAACAGCCGGAATATCATGAGCGTAAATTCGATGCAAAGGATAAAGGCAGTAATGAGTATTCCGGTGATGGCGGACGAGGCAGTAAGGACAGAAAGAAACAGGAGAAAGACGGCAAAGTGCTGTTAAAAGGAATTGGTCATATTGACATTTCTTTATAGAATATATAAGATCCTGGCATGACCGGATCGTGAAAGGAAATGAGGAGTATTATGAGTGCGATGGAGATCGTTCTGATTATAATGGGTGTAGTAATTTTCTTGCTGGGGTATCTCTTACCGGGAAGTAAGAAGAAGCCGGATGAAGAAGTACAGATGATCAGTGAGGATGAAGTCAGGAAAATGGTAGCAGGCGAGATAGAGAGCGCCAGAGATAAAATATCAGATATCGTAGATGAGACTATCAATTACTCCATTGAAAAAACAGAACGTGCACTGGAGCGTGTGACCAATGAGAAAATAATGGCAGTGAATGAATATTCCGATACCGTCTTGGAGGAAATCAACAAGAATCACAAGGAAGTGGTATTCCTGTATGACATGCTCAATGATAAACATGATAACCTGATGTCTACCATTAATGAGGCGACTCTTGCTACTGATGGTATTAAGCAGACGGCAAAGGATGCGGAAATTACAGCGAATGAGGCAGCTAAGAAGGTCAAGGATGCTGAGAATGCAGCGAATGCAGCAGTTGATATGGCAAATGCTGCTGTAGTGTCAGCCCACGAAGCGGTAGAGAAAGTGAAAGATGTCGAGAGTGTGGCGAGAGAAGCACAGGAAACCGTACAAAGTGCGATGCAGTCTGTAGCGGAAGTGGTAAGTAAGAGAACTGATCTGGAAGGCCTTCATAATGCACAGCCATATCATGCTGAGGTAGTGGAAGAAGTACAGGATCTGATGCAGGAAGAAAAAGGAAAAGACCTGCTTACAGAAGAAAACGACAGATTGCCGGTAGAGGAAACACGGTCCAAAGCCGTCGTAACTGAGCCGGAGGAACCGGAGTTTACTCCGATTTCGCCCAGAAGAGTGGAAATTATTCATGAGCCGGATGGAGACTATGTGGCAGAGGGGCAGGATGTTTCTACCAGTGCTGCTTTTGCGCAAATGGGTATTTTTGCGCCCAAGAAGGAAGAACCGGCGGTGTCTAAGAGAAAGACCAGGACCAAGAGAACTTTTAAGAAAGAAAACGAGCCTGAGGATGGTCGTGGTGTAGATATTCAGTTTACAAAGGGAATGGATAATAACCGGAATAGCAATGAGAGAATTCTGGAGCTTCATAAGGCTGGTAAATCCAATATGGCTATTGCCAAGGAATTAGGGCTTGGACTTGGAGAAGTGAAGCTGGTTATTGATTTGTTTGAAGGTATCTAGAGAAAGGCATGAAGAGGTATATGGAGCGGAAATATTATCTACGTGGTCTGGGTATTGGTATCGTTGTGACTGCGATCATCATGGGAATAGCGACATCAGGTAAACGCGGGATGACGGATGAAGAAATCATTGCCAGAGCGAAGGAACTGGGAATGGTCGAGAATACAGTCTTATCTGAGAAGACAGAAGAGGAAGCAGAAACGGAAGCAGCTGTAGACATAGCAAATGCTGAGGATGCGACAGAGAAGAGTGCGATAGAAGAGACAAAGAAGCCGGAGACATCTACAGAACAGAAGCAGAATACGACGGAAGAAACAGAGAAGCCGGAGACATCTGAAGAACAGAAAGAGAATACGACGGAAGAGACAAAGAAGCCGGAGACATCTGAAGAACAGAAAGAGAATACGACGGAAGAGACAAAGAAGCCGGAGACATCTACAGAACAGAAGCAGAATACCACAGAAGAGACAAAGAAGCCGGAGACTTCCACAGAACAGCAGACAACAGCCGACAAAAAGGAAGACATTACTTCTGCAGTCGTTAAGACGATTACGGTAAATAGTGGTGACGGTTCCTATACAGTTGCCAAAAAGCTTGCTGAAGCGGGCGTGGTTACTTCTGCAGAGAATTTTGATACGTACCTTTGCCAGAATGGCTATGATAAGAAACTCAGAACAGGAAACTTTTCCATTCCGGCAGATGCATCCGATGAACAGATAGCCAGAATTGTCACCGGAGCGGAATGATCTTCTCGGGAGATAGAGTGATGGAGACAGGAAGCCATAAGAGTTGGAAAGAATTGAGAAATCCCCCTTGCATGGGGGATTTTTTTGTGTTATAGTATCTAAGTGTGCGTTAGCATACAGTAACAAGTAATCACATATGCCCAGCACCTGTCGGTGCCTTCTAACGCAAAGGTGGCAGGAAGCGTAAGGTATATGGTAGACAACTAACCAAATGGAGGTAGAACAATGAGCGTTATTTCAATGAAACAGTTATTAGAAGCAGGTGTTCATTTCGGACATCAGACAAGAAGATGGAACCCTAAGATGGCTCCTTATATCTTCACAGAGAGAAACGGTATTCACATCATCGACTTACAGAAATCAGTAGGTAAGGTTGATGAGGCATACAAAGCAGTATTTGATGTTGCTTCCCAGGGTGGCACCATTCTTTTCGTAGGTACTAAGAAACAGGCTCAGGATGCTGTTAAGACAGAGGCAGAGCGTTGTGGAATGTACTATGTAAATGAGAGATGGTTAGGTGGTATGCTTACCAACTTTAAGACCATTCAGTCCAGAATTGAAAGATTAAAAGCAATCGAGACAATGTCTGAAGACGGTACTTTTGATGTTCTTCCTAAGAAGGAAGTTATTCAGATTAAGAAAGAGTGGGAGAAGTTAGAGAAGAACCTGGGTGGTATTAAGAACATGACCAGAATTCCTGACTGTATCTTCGTAGTTGATCCTAAGAAGGAGAAAATCTGTGTTCAGGAAGCTCATACATTAGGAATTACTCTGATCGGTATTGGTGATACCAACTGTGATCCTGAAGAACTTGATTATATCATTCCCGGTAATGATGACGCAATCAGAGCCGTTAAGCTAATCGTTGCTAAGATGGCTGATGCTGTTATTGAAGCAAATCAGGGTGCTGAGAATTATGTAGAAGAAGCAGAAGCTGAGAAGATTGAAGAGACAGACGAAGTAGAAGCATAAGACAAAGCAGGGTTGAGATTTTATATATTA
>JALETS010000079.1 GCA_022781395.1 Lachnospiraceae bacterium
AGTCTTATGCGCATCTGACCATTCGTATATTTTATCCGGTGTAATAGTCCTTCCGTCCAGATACTCCTCTTCTCCCAGAAGAACATGAAGCGGCAGGATGGATATATCATATTTTATAAGCAGATCCTGCGATAGATCACAAGTACTGTCCGCAATAATTTTAACCATTTCAACATACTCCTCCTTCTCTGATATTGTACCATAAATTATAAAAGATTGCGTCCATAACAGCTATCTGCTAAGATAAATCCTGACAAAGACATAAAATAACCATTCATTTGGAGCCTTACCATGACTTATGAAAAATATTCCGGAACTGAATACTCTTATGCTGTACCTCAATCAATAAACGGACAGCCATGCACCGCCATTGCAGACAAAGCTTTCCTAAGTAACAAAACCTTGCACGAATTGATCCTTCCATCTACCGTAACACAGATTGGGAGCTGGGCTTTTGCGCATATGCATCATTTGGAAAAGCTTACGGTTCCCTGTATCTCATTACAGTTTGGCAAGCAGATTTTCTTAGACTGTCCGCAATTGTCCTGTGTTCATGTGGCAGGAGATTCCTCAGATAATCCTGGACTGCCTTACTTTCTTGCCAGCGCAGTTACGATTCTGGGCAAAGAAGAACTCTTTGACCCGAAAGCAGCCGCTTCTTTGGAAACACATCCAAAATGGATGCAGGAATATGATCATGCTCTTTCCGCCTTTATCAATGCTCCCGATGAGAGCAATTTTGAACCTGTATTCTACGGATGGTTCAATGATGAGGACGCTGAAGCACAACTTCCCCGCTATCTGGAACAGTGCCGCCGTCGGAAAGTCTATCTGGTCTTTCTGCGTCTGCTCTATCCTCTGCATCTGTCCCACGACAGCAAAAAGGAACTGCAAAACTATCTGGCTGACCATATGCCGGACGGAGCAAAAGCTTCTGATCATACCGTCGTATGGGACTGCCTTTTGACGGATCATTTCGGAGAAGACATCCGGTGTATGCAGATTCTTAAGGATGCCGGCATTTTGACCGAAACACAGATCGCCCGACTGTTAGAATATCTACAACCGGGCAATCCTGAGGTTACTGCTTATTTACTTCGATTACGGGAAAGTCTCAGACAGGATACAGACCGGTTCGAACAATTCCGGTTGTAAACTTCGAATCTGATTATATTCCTACCGGAGTCTTACTATTACACCTGAATATCATTCTTTTATTTCCTGCGGATATTGTATACCCCATGCCTTGCGCAGACCATCCATCAGTTCCATCACTTCAATCGAAGTCTGAAGCGGCATGGACTGACTTTCCATACTGCCTTTCTGAATTTGTTCAATACATTCGCGGATTTCATACTCATAACCACTGATCTGTTCCGGCAACTCATATTCCCGAATCAGCTTATCATCTGTATCATACACTCTGACTGATTGAGGATTGTTAATATTCTCCACAATCAAATATCCTTTCTCACCATAGATGATGCCTTTTCTGTCAGAGCGTCCATAGATTCCTGCCGTAAGAGATGCCATCCTGCCGTCCTGATAAAATAGTGTAATGGTCTCCATACCATCTACCCCTGTCTGCGTTTTCATCACAGAAGACTCCACTTTATCAATCTTATTTCCAAAATGCATCAGTGCAAAATTCAGCGTATAAACACCCACATCCAGCAGGGCGCCACCTGCCAGTTCCGGCCGGATGATCCGCTCCTTACTATCTATATCATAAGAAAGATTAGCTGTCAGCATGGATACCTGCCCTAATATGCCGCTCTCAATCACCTCATTGATAATCTGTCTGGAGGGCATATATCTGGTCCAGATTGCTTCTGCCACATATATTCCCTTTTCCTTCGCCAGCTTTACGATCTCTTTGGCCTGTACACTGTTCATCGTGAAAGCCTTTTCGCACAGGATCGGCTTTCCATAACTGATACACAGCTTCATATGTTCATAATGGTGGGAATGGGGTGTGGCTATATAAACCAGTTCCACCTGTTCATCCTGTAGCATCTCTTCATAGGACCCATAAGCCTTCTGAAATCTATATTTATTACGAAAATCCTCTGCCCGATCCAATGATCTGGCCGCAATGGCATAACATTCCGCTTCCGGCATTTGTGCCATGGTCTTTGCCAGTATTCCGGCTATATTTCCTGCTCCCAATATCCCAATTTTCAAACTTTTGTCCTCCTTTTGTTATATATAATCCGTTTTTATAATTCTGTCTCCTCCACGAGTTCCAGAAATTCCTCCTTATACTCGTCATTAAGTCTGATAGAGTTAAGTGCCTTCTCCACATGTTTCACGGAAGCATCCTCCGGATAGGCGCTGTGGGAGGCCAGGAGCCCGAACTCTGCCACCGCTGCCACGAAGATAAAGTCATCGGAGGGCTTATTGGTATAACATTCATATCCCACCGGATACTCTAACAGATTACTTTCTTCCTCAGACGGTTTCTTATAACGAATGCTTATTGTAAGCCATTCTTTCATAGCTGCCCGGGATGTTATCTTTTCTTCACCATATTCCTTTTTATATTCATCACTATACTTTAACCGGTTGATCTCTTCCTCTGACATACTGCCGTCAAGAGGCTCTTTCAACACGATTTCATAAAGAGCTGTCACACTGTGTCCGGCGCCGATCTCACCTGCATCCTTCGTATCGTCATTAAAATCTTCTTTAGCTAAGGCTCTGTTTTCATATCCTAACAGGCGATAACTCTCCACCACCGCCGGATTAAATTCTACCTGGAACTTGACATCCTTACAAATCGTAAGAAGTGTTGCTGACATTTCTTCCACAAGCACTTTATTGGCTTCCCGCAGACAGTCTATATAAGCATAATTGCCATTTCCTTTATCTGCCAGAGTCTCCATCTTATTGTCCTTGATATTCCCTGTGCCAAAACCTAATACGGATAAGAAAATTCCTGACTCCTTCTTTTCCGTAATCAGATCTTCCAACTCTTCTTCTGTGGTAAGACCCACGTTCAGGTCTCCGTCGGTAGCAATGATAACACGATTGTTGCCGCCTTCAATAAAGTAACTCTCTGCCAGCGCATAGGCTGTCTCAATACCGGCGCTGCCGTTGGTCGAGCCATCGGCCTCTAAAGAGTTCAGCGCTTTCTTAATCTTCTTCGTCTGATTCCCTTTTGCACCCTTTAAAACAATCTGGTCATCACCCGCATAGGTCACGATCGAAACTCTGTCCTTCTCTGTCAGATTCTCTGCCAGTAATCCGAAAGCCTCCTGCAAAAGTGGCAGCTTGTCATCAGAATACATGGAACCTGACACATCTAACAGGAACACCAGATTAGAAGGCGGTGCCTGATCATAGTTGATATCCTCTGTCTTTAACCCAACCATCAACAGTTCCGCTTCCTCATTCCACGGACAACTGCTGATCTGTGTTGTTACACCGAAAGGATCGCTTCCTTTAGGATCTTCATAATCATAAGAGAAATAATTGATCATTTCTTCAATCCTGACTGCTCCCTCCGGCATCATATCCAGATCATAGCCTTCTCTGATCAATCTGCGCAGATTACTGTATGATGCAGTATCCACATCTGCCGAAAAGGTTGAGAGCGGCTCATTCTGAACAGAAGTGAATCCTTTCTCCTCCCATTCGCTGTATTCTTCATTAGAATGAACTTCCGGAATCGGCTCATATTCATAGCAGGATTCCAGATAACTCTTAGCCTCTTCTGACCCGGCTACATCCTCGCATAAATCTGCCGCAGAATTTACAGCTTTTTCTTCCGCCTCATAGTTTCCGCCGTCCCACTCTTCAGCCGGTGCTTCTTCGGCAACCTCCCATTCTGCTGCTGCAGATTCCTCTGTATCAGTTGCTTCCCATTCTTCTGTTTCTGCCGCATCAGAGGTTCCTGCGACATCGGATTTGCTACTGCCACAGCCGGTCAGCAGCATTGCGCCCATTAAGCCAAGTGCAATCACTTTTTTCACATACTTTTTCATACCTTTTTCCTCCTTTTCGAAGGATTCTGCCCAGTACAGAAATACCCTTCTATCATAAATACCTTTGACAAAGAAAAAAGGTTGCAGAAAATATTTTTTATTTAATATTCTTATTTTTCTCTTTCAAGAGCTCATAGGCTCTCTCCACGAATTTTTCCCGGTCTGCGATCACGCCGGAAATCACATATTTATCACCTTGGACACTTACGTATGCTGTCCAGCCTTCATTATCCTGTATCAGCCAGAATAAAAGGTTGCGATAGAGATAGCTCTCCGTTTCAGGGCTGTCATAGAAATCCGGTTCTTCCTCAACGCCGGTAATCTCCAGCTCTGATTCCTGTTCCTGCTCGTACGCATCTCCTCCATTCATTACATCTGCTGTTTCTGCCGTATCCTTCTTTGCTTCCATATCCTGATATCCGGCACTTGTTTCTGATTCTTCTGCCGCTTCCGACTCTGCATTCTCCATTTCTTCCGGGTATGCTGCATCCTCTGCCATGGCATAATCCTCTGCTATATCTGCCTCACTAAGCTGCATGCCCATATCTTTTGCATATTCACTCTCTGCCATCATATCAGAAGCAGAACTATCCGACTTGACGCTTTTCATAACCAATGATACCGAAATAAGAATCAGAATAGCGGCAGCTGCCGTCAAGGGCAATGTCCATTTATATATCTGCTGAATAAAACTATTCTTTTTTGCTTTTTTAGTAATCGCTTCACTTTCTGTAATTGCAGTGCCATCCGATCCGACTTTTCTCTCCTCAACTGCCTTCAGCCGTTGCTCTTCCTGCTCCATTGCCTGCTTCGTCTTTTGAATTAAATCAGCCGGCGCATGTATCTGTGAAGTTTCTTTTCTATACTGGTCCTTCATAAACAAGACTTCCTTTAATCTGTTTCTGTTTCCCTGTTACACTAAGTCGTTTCCCATTTCTTCGCCCAGTAACTCTCTAAGCATCTCCCGTGCCCGGTGCATCTGGGACTTGACTGTGCTTTCTTTCTGTCCGGTAACCTGAGCAATCTCTGCCACGGACAACTCTTCATAATAGTACAGATGGACTACCGTCCTGTATTTAACCGGCAATCTGGACACCGCCGCACGAACAGGATGTTCCTCCGGCACTTCAAACTCTGCTGCCTCATCTTCCAGCCGTTCCGTGTCGTCTATATAATCCACATTTTTATTCCAGTATTGATCGAAATGCTTTCCGGCACAATTGATCGTAACCCGGATCAGCCATGCCTTTACATGCTCCCACGATTCCAAATCCTGTATATGGCTGACCAGCCGGATAAATACTTCCTGGAAGATGTCATCCGCATCTGTTTTGTTTTTCATTTGCGATAAGGCTAACCGATATACCATATCCGCATATCTGTCAATCGCGCCTTCCGCTGTAATCTTCTCATCTTTGGTCATAAAAATCCCCTATTAAATACCTTTGAAAGATTCAAAAGGTTGCACGTTTCAACACCATACGGTCATACTGCGCATACATTTTCTGTATTTCATTTTCCAATATGTAATAATGCCGGATATAAGGGATCAGCAACACCAGAATCGCAAGTGCAAGAAGCCCCAGCCCCAATGAAAATGCTGTCACACATAAGCCGATCACGATAACCTCCAATATAGCAAAAGTAACTGTCACAATCAGATGAATCA
>JALETS010000008.1 GCA_022781395.1 Lachnospiraceae bacterium
CAATAGTTCACAAACACCATACTATATATGATAGTATAGTATCATACATAGTGTTCGGGTGTCACTATATTACGTTATCAAAGGAGAAATACTATGATTCCTATTTCTGTTTGTATCATAGCAAAGAATGAAGAAAAAAATATTGCCAAATGTCTGACTCCGTTAGCAGATCTCCCGTTGGAAATTATCATCGCAGATACCGGTTCTACCGACAGAACTAAGGAAGTTTCCAAACAGTACGGTGCTAAGGTGTATGATTTCCAGTGGATTGATGATTTCAGTGCTGCCAGAAATTTTTCCATCTCCAAAGCCTCCAATGACTACATACTTGTGTTAGATAGTGACGAATTTACCGTAGAAATTGATATAGAAGAGATTTCCCGTCTCATAGAAGAGAATCCTGATGCCGTCGGAATGCTGGTCCGGGATAATACCTACGAATCCAACGGTGCCATAACAACCTGTCCCGATCATGTAGAACGTTTATTTAACAAGAATCTCTATCATTATGAATGGAGTATTCACGAACAGTTAGTAGGTGATGACGGTACAAGCTGTTATCCACGGTATGAAATTCCTCTGTCCGTGCATCATGTTGGATATTCCGGAACTCTCGAAGAGCGCAAGAAAAAGGTGGAACGAAATAACCAACTGCTTTTTAGGGAAATAGAAAAAGATCCTGAGAATCCTTATTTCTATTTTCAGGTAGGGCAGTCCTACAACATGATTTCTGACTATGAAAATGCTTACAAGTATTATAAGAAAGCCATGTCCTTTGACTTGAACCCCTTTGAATTATGGGTTAAGATGATGGTCAACGCTTATGGCAATGCAATGGTCAATACCGGTCGACTGGATGAAGCAATTCAGACATATAATCTCCTCTATGATGTGTTTGGAGATTGTGCTGACTTCCATGGGATTCTGGGGGTTGCTTACTTAAATAAGAATGAACCGCTTAAAGCAATGATGGAATTTGTGAAAGCTGTGAATTCTCCGATAGCCTACGAAACCGGTGCCAATACCTATCTGGCTTACAATAATATGGGTATTGTCAACGAGATGTTCGGCAATATTCCCGAAGCCATTAAGTTCTACCGCATGTGCGGTGATTTTCCGGTTGCCAAGGAAGCCCTGCGTAAGCTGGGCGCATTAGAGGAGTCTGAAGCATAGTGCCGGATCACTCAAACAAAATGTTACTCACAAAGGAGCAGAATATTATGCAGCCAATTTCAGTATGTATTATCGCTAAAAACGAAGAAAGCCATATCGAAAAATGTCTCTCTTCCATTAAACCGTTTGGGTTTGAAATTATTGTTGTAGATACCGGTTCCACCGATAGAACCAGGGAAATCGCTGGCAAATATGCAGATCAGGTTCTGGATTTTGCCTGGAATGACGATTTTAGTGCAGCACGAAACTATTCATTGCGTGCCGCTTCCAACAACTGGATCTTCATACTGGATAGCGATGAATATATCAAACAGATTGATGTGGATGAACTCAACTATTTCCGAAAACATTTAGCTGATGCTGTAGGTTCCGTTTCCCGGGAAAACATAGTTACGGAGAACGGGCAATTAGTACTAAATAACACAGATTACACAGAGCGCTTTTTTGACAAGCGCCTCTACCACTATACCGGCATGGTTCATGAGCAGTTAACCCCCATTAAAGGGAAAAATTTACCCAACTATTTGTTGAAAACAACCCTGACACATACCGGATATGATCTGACCAAAGAAGAACGGATTGCAAAGGCGCACCGTTATCTTACACTTCTTTTGCAACAGCTCCAGGCGGAACCCGATAACCCTTATCTTTATTATCAAATAGGAAAGAGTTATGAAATGATGGAGGATTACGAGTCAGCCTGCGATTACTACAACAAAGGCTTGGATTTTAATCTTGATCCCGAATTAGCTTATGTACAGGCTATGGTAGTATCCTATGGAAACAGTCTGCTTGCAATGGGAAGACCGGATCTTGCCATGGGACTTGAAGCTGTATATGACGATTTCTCTATGTCGGCAGACTTTGTATATTTGATGGGTAACATATATAAATCCGTGATGCAATATGAGAAAGCCTTACTGGAATACCAGAAAGCCGTTGGTATGCCCCTCTGCAAACAATACGGTGCCAACAGTTTTCTGCCGGCGTATCAGATTGGGCGTATCTGTGAAGTAATGAACGATTTTTCAAGTGCCATCTTGTGCTATCAGCAATGTGGGGATTTTCCTCCGGCCAGGGAACGGCTTACCGTACTCAGTAAACGACACTCACCCAGACAAATATAAAGGAGCTGACATGATTCCTATTTCCGTATGCATCATAACGAAAAATGAAGCCTCCAATTTGGAGAAATGTCTTCAATCATTAAAGGACTATCCTTTCGAAATCATTGTAGTAGATACCGGTTCCACCGATAATTCCAAAGAAATTGCGTCACAATATGCAGACAAGGTATTGGATTTTGAATGGTGTGATGATTTCAGTGCTGCCAGAAACTTTTCTATCAGCAAGGCGTCACACAATATGATCCTGGTATTGGATACTGATGAATATATAACCGATCTGGATCAGGATATGCTAGACGAACTGATTGAGCAGAATCCCACCGGAATCGGCTTGATAGAAAGACTGGATTATTTTGATGTGGGTAATATGCGTAGAGCTCAGGTCAGTAGGATTGACCGGCTCTTTAATCGTAAATATTATCGATATACAGGGCGAATCCATGAATGTCTTACCGCGATAGGGAATACTCCATACAGCACCTATGAAATTCCACTGACTGCCGATCATACCGGTTACCTGGGAACACAGAAAGAATTGGATCAAAAGGCTTTGCGGGATATTATGCTCCTGCAGAAAGAAGTTGCTGAAGATTCAGACAATCCATACCTCTATTTTCAGATTGGGCAAAGCTATCTGCTTATGCGGGATGATAAGCATGCATGCGATTATTTTACACAGGCAATGAAACTTACTCCCAATCCGGCAGATGATTATACCCGTATTCTGATTAAGAATTACGGAGGAGTCCTGATGACACTCGGTCAGGAAGAAAAAGCGTTAGATTTACTTGCCTACTATGATGATTATAAGGATAATGCCGATTATCTGTGTATGATTGGCACTATATATCTCCAGTTAAATCAGCCATTAAAAGCACTACCGGAATTTATCAAGGCACTTACTGCTCCCCAATATGATTCCATAGATTCCAGGAAGTGCATTCCTTCTTTCTATATCGGACATATCTATCAGGCATTCGGACAGATTGATATTGCTAAGACACATTATAAGAACTGTGGTGATTATCCACCGGCTCTGGAACGATTATCCATGTTGGAGTAAGCTTATCTCGCTTAAGTGCAATTCAAATTCAGCATAAATAATATTTCAAAAAGAGGCACCCTCAAATGAGGATGCCTCTTGGTAGTTACTCTACAATGTCTATCAACCGTCAGTCGATTAGCCAAGTAAGGACAGTGCCAACTGATTGGACTGATTAGCCTGAGATAACATGGATGTACCTGCCTGCTGTAAGATATTGTTGTTAGAGTATTTAACCATCTCTGTAGCAATATCTGTATCACGGATAGCAGATTCAGCAGCTGTTGTGTTCTCAACGATGTTATCCAAGTTGTTGATTGTGTGCTCTAATCTGTTCTGAACAGCACCAAGATCAGATCTCTGCTGAGATACTAATGCTAATGCAGCCTTAACAAATGCATTTAAGGAGTTGAAATCCTGCTGTGTAGCAACGGATCCAACGGAACCTGCTGTTAAGCTCTGGAACTTAGTAATCAGACTCTGTGCAATAGCACCTGTCATCTTAGTTGTCTTAGAGTTTACAGAATATGTAGTTGCATTAGCAGAAATCGTGCTGGATACAGAACCTTTTACATAAGTTGTTCCTACATAGCTTACGGATGTAGATGTTAATCCACGGTAGGAAACTGCTGTATAAAGTTTGCCATCAATGTTGCTTGCAAGACCACGCATAGACATATTGCAAATGCTGATGTCGATGTGCTGACCTGCTTCTGCACCAACCTGAAGACCTTTCATGAAGGAACCATCTAACAGGTTCATCTCATTGAAGGTTGTTGTGCTCTGTACACGATCGATTTCACTCATTAACTGAGAAATTTCGGACTGGATGTAGGAACGATCAGTTGTTGTAAGAGTTCCGTTCTCACCTTTAACTGCCAGTTCGTTCATTCTCTGTAACATATCCTGAACTTCGTTCAGTGCACCTTCAGCTGTCTGTACACAAGAGATACCATCTTCTGCATTAGCAGATGCCTGAGTAAGACCTCTTACCTGACGTCTCATCTTCTCACTGATGGAAAGTCCGGCTGCATCATCTGCTGCACGGTTTACTTTGTAACCGGAAGATAACTTCTCTGTTGACTTAGCCTGAGC
>JALETS010000061.1 GCA_022781395.1 Lachnospiraceae bacterium
CAGTTCCTGCCTTATTCAGTTAAAAGTAAAAGAAAATCTGACAGAAACTGTCTGAATGTACGAGATGTACATTATTTAGAATTTCTCTGATGGTTATATCATAGAATATGATTTCTTATTTGTCAATCATAAAATTTGAAATTTATTAACGTAATTACGTTGCCTATTCAAAGTTGTTGATGCGCTGTCTTCGTAAGGGTACAACTTAAGGGTTTGTTGTGAGGGGCTTTCATGAGGGGCTGATTTGCTTGACCTTGAAGATGCGTAAGCGCTTAATTTCGGGGTGTACCCCCTGAAAATGTATTCCGGATCTCATGCTAGAAATCCGGAACGCAAGCGTTTTACTCTATTTTATACTACAAAGTTCCTTCACACTTTCATTCCACGGAGCCAGTTTTTCGAGTTCTTCATCTGACATATCCCTGCCTGGCCTTTGTTCAAACAGGAAATTTAGATATTTGTATAGATCCGGGCCATAGGCTTTTGCCATCTCAACTATTGCGAGATACAGTGTGTTAGCCTGTTCACGCTCCGGTGAATCAGAGAACAGCCAGTTCTTACGCCCTACTGTTACCGGTCGGATACTGTTTTCGCTGAGATTGTAGGACCGTTCATATGCGAACAGTTTTTCACAATAGAGAAATCCATGGACTGCGGGATTGGCATAATCCTTTTCCATTCCCTTTGGTATGGATTCTAAAAGATATCTGCGGATATGTGCAAAACAACAGCAGCGGTTCGTTTCCTGTACCTTGTAGTAGCCCTGATATCCGTCGGCCATCAGATAAAATCCGGGAGCGATTCCATTTATGAACCGTCTTGCATTTTCTCCTGCTCTCGTAGGAGTGTAATTATAGAGGATGGTAGGATTCAGACCATCCTTTTGATAAGCAATCAGTGAAAGCAATGATTCTGACACATAGCTTCCTTCAATAAAAGGTTGTCTGCCATTATCCTTGATAAACTGAGGTTCCTCTGTATCTTTACACTGAGGGCATGCATAGGTAGTTGCGATATATTCGATGCGCTCCAGCTTTGTTCTTGTATATACGATTTCAGTACGGATTATCTCTGTACCGATGGGAATCATCTGCGTTCCACATATAGAACAGATTTTATCTTCATCAGACAATGTATCAACCGGCTTTGCGGAGTTTGCTGACCCAGTTATAGAAAGTACCAACATTAATATCCTGCCGTTGGCACCACTGATAATCGGAAAGCCCGCTTTGACGGCATTCCATGATGAGTTTCATCTGCTCATCTTTTCTGACAATTCGTTTTTGCATAATCCAATAAAGCGCTTACTCAAGAACTTTGATTATCCTACATTGAAAAAACCGCCAGACCACAATGGCCTGGCGGTTTTCCACATACTATAACACAACTATATTATATAGGAATCAAGCTATGTTAACTACCATATGCAATTATTATTCTTAAAGCGCAGTAATCTCTTTTTCAACTTTAACTTCTGTGCTTTCCTTAGTAGCAGGATCCTAAAGCTGATTAATTGTAAAACTGCCACTACCTACAGTCTGAACATCGCCAGTAGTAGTTTCTTTTACTTTAAACTCGTACGAAATACTACCAGATTCATCCTTTGTAGCTTCAGTCTTAACAAAATTTGTTAACATGACTCTGAATTCCGGATACTGGTCAGCCTTTACATATTCTCTTGCAGCAGCAAGCAGGCTTTCAGCCGTCGTACTGTTGGATGCTAATTTATTGGAATCATAGTAACTAATAAATTCTAAGACTTTAACAACGAAGTCAGCAACTGTTGTATCCAGCTTACCTATTGTTAATGTTACTTTCGCAACATCAACCGGTGTAGGAGCCTCAGCAGTCTTATCTGTCAGGGCTACTTTAATCTGAATGCTACCGGCTTCAGCCTTAGTAGGAGCCGTATAAGTTGTATCAACATATGCAGCACTGTAATCTGTATCACTGTCAACAGGAACAACTGCTTTGACTGCATCAGCTACTAACTCTGCATTCGCCTGCTGAGTTTTAGTTTCACTTTTAGCATCATATTTACCCGTTGTTAATTCCTTAACAGCTGCCTTGACATCATCCTTAACCTCTGCATAGGTCTTAGCCTTCTCAGGAAGTGTGAGGTTCAGTTTCACGGTCTCATCAGCATATCCTTCAGCAGTTAATTTAACATTAACAGTACGCTTAGCAAGCTTCTTGCCTTCGCTGTACTTCACTTTACCGGCTGCAACTGCAGAAGCTAATTCGGCTTTGCTTAACTTAACAGTAATCTCATTATCTGCAGCAGTCACTTTGAAGAGTTTCGCATTAAGCTCATCTTCGATTGTCGCTGTAAAGGTAGCAGGAGCGTTATCTACTGTTGTGGCGTAAGGTACCTTAACAATGTAAGAACCTTTCTTCTCAACAATTTCATAATCTTTATTAAGCTCTGTAGCCTTAAAGGTCTGAGATGCCTTCTTGCTGTCAACCTTGATCTTACCCGTTGTGCTTGCTTTCTCTTTAGCTGTAATGGTTGTTGAAACTTCTACACCGTACTTCTCAATCAGCTTCTTTAAATCATCACCAGTCTTACCATCAAATTCATCAATATAGTAAGAATTTGCAGGAACAATGAGCATCTTTACCTTATTGCTCTTAGCCAGTGGTGTTTTCATGGCAGTTAATGTAATAGCATTACCGGCAACAGCTTTTACTGCGAAGTCGCCTTTTGTTACTAACGCATATGAAACATTAGCCGGAGCATCCTTACCCGTAAATGCG
>JALETS010000073.1 GCA_022781395.1 Lachnospiraceae bacterium
TTTAAGAGTGCCATGAAGGCTAAGGTGCCTATTATACCGGTTGCCTTGATTGATTCCTATAAGGTATTTGAGGAGTGGAGCCTGAAAAAGGTTGAGACGCAGGTGCATTTCCTGAAGGCGATTCCTTTTGAAGAATATAGGGAAATGACAACAGTAGAAATTGCAGCTCTTGTCAAAGAGAGAATTAATAATAAAATCAGCGAAGTCTTAAGTTTTGCATAGAACATGGGAGAGGCGATATGCAGGGAGTTTGGTTGGGAATCCATATCATAGGTGTGATAGTATGCTTTGTTCTGTTGGTTTCCGTATTGAAAACCAAAGATACAGTATTTAAAAGCAGTCTGATACTGACTGTTGTCTGCGGTATTATCATTTTTATTGCCAGATGCCTGTATATACAATCAGATACACAGGATGAACTGCTGGCATTTGGTAAGATGGAATATCTGGGAAAATGTTTCGCTAATTTTTTCCTGGTTGCTTTCATCATTCAATATTGTAATATTAAAACACATAAGTGGTTTTTAGAATGCCTTGGATTTGTCAATATTCTGGCATATGTACTCATCGTGACATGTGATTATCATCAGATGTATTATACATCTATAAGTATGAAGCATACTTCGGTGGGATATACGATGGTTCTGGGGAAAGCGCCTTTTTATTATTTCTATATGCTGTTCTGCATGGCGGAACTTGCCCTTTTCTTATACTATTGCATAAAACCGTTTGAGAAGCAGTATTTGTTTAAAAATGCAAAGCTATTAAGAATTCTGCTATGTGTAGCCGGAATAGCCCCGGTTATTATGCTGTCACTTTCTATATTAGGAATTACAGGAAGTGTTGATACAACGCCACTGGGTGTTCTCGTGACAGCAGTTTTGCTGGTGTTGGCAATCAAGTATTATGGACTTCTTGATACAGTCAGTGATGCCAAAGATCTGCTGGTAGAAAGTATGGATGAAGGCATTATTGTATCTGATAATAACATGAACTTTCTTTATGCTAATAAGACTGCATGCGAGTTACTTCCTGAGATGGGGTGCGCGGAAGGCAGAACAAGCGCTTCTGAAATCCAGGCACTTTATGAACAGTCAGGTACAGTTATAGATTTGATGGATAAAAATTATGAGGTCAGAAATACTGAGATTCGTGATGATGTACAGGTGAGGGGATATATGATCTCAATCGTGGATGTGACCGATCTGATGACACAGGCGAGGATCATGCGCGAATTAAAAGAGAAAGCGGAGCATGCAGTGGCGGTAAAATCTGCGTTTCTGGCAAATATGAGTCACGAGATCCGAACCCCTATGAATGCAATCCTGGGGATGTCTGAGATGGCGCTTCGGGGCAACCTGGATGCAGAAGAAAAAGACTACATAGAACAGATTCAGGCCGCCAGTGAAGGGCTTCTTACAATTATTAATGATATTCTGGATTTCTCTAAGATGGAATCCGGTAAATTGCAGATCATAGAGAGCGAGTATGAAGTACTGACTATGATCAAAGATGTGGCAAGTCTGGTACAGGGTAAGGTCAAGGACAAAGGGCTCACATTGGTGGTCAGGGTAAATCCGAGTATTCCACGGGTTTTGTACGGAGATGAAATACGGATTAAGCAGGTATTAATTAATTTGGTCAACAATGCGGTTAAGTTTACGGATGATGGAACAATAACTATCGAAACGGATTATGAAACTGACCGGGAAAATGCCTTGCTTAAGATATCTGTCAAAGATACCGGAATGGGAATCAAGGAGGAAGACCTGGAGCGAATTTTCAATTCTTTCGAACAGTCGGATACATTCCGCAACCGTAAGAA
The DNA here is from genome assembly GCA_022781395.1 of Lachnospiraceae bacterium. GTDB lineage: Bacteria > Bacillota > Clostridia > Lachnospirales > Lachnospiraceae > UBA3282. Next base: position 1,826 of record JALETS010000073.1, read on the forward strand.
AGAGGGAAGCGGACTTGGATTAACCATATCTAAACAATTGTTACAGTTAATGGGCGGCAGTATACATGTGGAGAGTGTGTATAAAGAAGGAAGTTGTTTCTTTTTTGAAATACCACAACGAATCATAGATTCTGCTCCCTGCGGTGATTATGATGGTCCTGATCATAGACGGGCCAGAAAACAGGAGTATAGCAAGTTCCGTGCACCGGAAGCCAAGGTATTGATTGTGGATGATAATATGGTAAATCTTCGGGTGGCTGCCGGTTTGATGAAGCCTTTTGATATGCAGGTTGATACAGCTAAAAGTGGAATGGAGGCTCTTGCTAAAGTGCAGGAGAAGAAATATCATCTTATTTTCATGGATCATATGATGCCTGAGATGGATGGTATCGAGACGGCCAACAGGATACGAGAACTGGAGGATAGTTATTATAAGGATGTGCCGATTATAGCACTGACGGCGAATGCCATAAATGGTGCCAGAGAAATGTTTATAGAAGAGGGTATGAATGATTTTATTGCTAAACCGATTAGCATGAAAGAGTTGAGTGATAAGATATTGGAGTGGCTGCCCTTTGAACTTTTGCAGGAATAAAAAGTTTTGCTCGGCAGCGAATCATTTCCTATCACATAAAAATGGATCCGTGTCTGGATAGTTTTCAGACACGGATTATTTGTTTCCTGTATTCGCTTACTTCAGTGAGTTCTCCGGTCTGAAATTTCTGCCGGGTAATCATTTCGTAGACATGACCTGAATAGATATCCTTGGCTAACATCTGACTTCCTAAAGGAGTCAGAACAGAACCGGCATCGGCAAGCTTGGAGATTAAGGGGACGGTACTCTTTTCCTTAATGGCTGACAGAAGCGGAAGAGCATCCTTTCGAAAACCGAGCATTCTGGCATAGAGAATATAGCCTGCATTACAGTAAGCGGCAAATTCTTCTCTGGTGATATGCAGTAAAATATGCATCAGACTGCGGGAAATTCTGGTATAAGTACGATTTTTGGTTTTAAGCTGCTCACAGAACGAAGTATAATGATGATATCGCGGGAGCATGTGAGAGATACGATCTGAAAAATCCTGATCGATGTCCGGATGATTGGTATAGCCTGCAGTCTGCTCTGACAAAAGCTGATAGTGCAGGAGAGCAGACAGATCATCAGGCAGAACCGGACAGTCAATTCCGCAATGTTCTTCTAATAATGTATATACGGAAGGCGGGACCTGATTTCGTATGGAATCCAAAGAACCGGTACCGGTTAATGCGCTTCGGATGGCAAGGGCAGAACTGTAGCATTCGTCCAGGCTGGCCTCATGATAAGAAGAACCGGCACGGCAAATGGTGTGAGGTACTATAGAACTTGAACGTTTATAGAGTGCCTTGCAGTATTCAATGCCCAAAATGTTATTGGGATTAGTCAATATTTCCATATGGGAAGACAGATGTGGAGCGGAAGCCTCAATGGCAGCATTTCTTGCAGCAGGAAAAGACAGACCGCATTTAAGCTGTCTGTTCAGGACTTCTTTGAATTTATCGCTTTCTGTTAATAATTGTGATGCAAATTCTGATAAAAGTGAGATATCGCCACATTCACTGCCAAAGCACAAGGTATCGGTTACACCTAATTTATCTAATAAGGCAACGGCACCGGAAGCAAAATATTCCGCACTGCTAAGCGCAAAGTAAACCGGAAGCTCTAAGACAATGTCCGCGCCGTTTTTCAGAGCACATTCTGTACGTAAATATTTATTCATGAATGCCGGAGCTCCTCTTTGAACAAAATCCCCGCTCATGACTACGATGCAATAATCGGCGCCTGTTAGTTTTTTTGCCTTTGCAATCTGGTAAGCATGTCCGTTATGAAAAGGATTATATTCTGCAATAATTCCGACTGTTTTCATTGAAATCTCTCTTTCAGGTATTATTAAACAATAGTCTATCATAAATAAGTCCTTTTTGTACTGATATTTGCACAAAAAAACGAGAAAAGTATCTTGTATACAAAGAACATATTTTGTAAAATAAGAAAAGAGATTACAGACTAAAAACTATTGGATATATAGGAGGGTTAGGTATGTCTTACATTGATTTGATGAAAGAAAAGGCAAGAGCAGATAAGAAGACGATTGTTTTGCCGGAAACAAACGATAAGAGAACACTTATCGCTGCTGCGAACATTTTAAAAGAAGGTATTGCTGACATTATTATGGTCGGTAATGAAGAAAAGATTATGGATGGTGCCGGCTGGCTGGAGGTTGAGCTGGATGGTGTTACGATCATTGATCCGGAGACAACAGACAAGCTGGACGGATATGTGAATCTGCTCTATGAGACCAGAAAGAATAAAGGCATGACACCGGAGAAGGCAAGAGAAATTCTGTTGAAAGATTATCTGACTTTTGGGGTTGTTATGGTTAAGGCCAATGATGCGGACGGAATGGTGGCAGGTGCCTGCCATGCAACAGCAGATACATTAAGACCGGCATTGCAGATTTTAAAAACAGCGCCCGGCGTGAAACTGGTATCAGGTTTCTTTATTTTGGATGTACCGGATTGTGAGTATGGTGAGAATGGAACCTTCCTGTTTGCAGACTGCGGTCTTAATCAGGATCCTACCGCTGAGGAACTGGCAGCGATTGCAGA
>JALETS010000093.1 GCA_022781395.1 Lachnospiraceae bacterium
CTGGGCATACAGGATTACCCGCGCTTTATCCTTGGCAGACAGTCCGGATACCTCATCCCCCGGCTGATAGGAAACACCCTTGCCGTCTGCCCTGGTATTCCATCCGGTAAAATCGTATCCTGCCCTGCTGAAGCCTTCCTCCTGAATCGTATATTCCTGGGAATAGTTTAACTCAGCACGCTCCATGGTGCCGGCTGCGTCTTTTGCATTCTTATTATACTCCAGACTGTAAGCATACTCCCGCCAGACTGCTGTCAACTCAAGATCCTCCGCATAGATGCCTTTTGCAATCTTATTACCGGTAATCAATTCTTCCGTATCATTTACCTGCCAGCCCATAAAGGCATATCCGGCTCTGGACGGTGCATTTAAGATATAATCTTTGCTTACATCATAGCCGGACGGATTCGCCTTGGATGATGCCTGTCCTTCATTGTAATCATATGTAATGCTGTATTTGTTTAAGATCCACTTGGCATAAAGGGTCAGATTGCCCATGCTGTCAGTAGGAGTAAACTTTCCTCCTTCTTCCCCATCTATCCGGTTCTGTAATCCTTTGTCCGTATACCAGCCTGCAAACTCATATCCTTTTCTGGTCGCAGGGCTTAATGTTAAGGTGTCGCCCGTTTTATAGGAAAGAGGATTGGAAGCGCTGTTTTCTCCCCCGCCCAGGTTATAGGTAATGCCATAACTTGCAACAATCGTATAGCCATTATTCTTTGCCCATTTTTCTGCCGCAGATCCGGACACACAATGGACCTCCAGATCCTCCATTCCTTTAAATGCAGTGGATTTTATCGTTGTCACACTGGCAGGAATATAAATCGACTTTAACCCGGTCATCCATGCAAATGCATAATCATTTATTGTCGTTACCCCTGACGGTATCTCTAATTTTGTTTCACTTGCAAATCCTGCATCTGAAAACATGTAGGCGGATATTGCTTTTATTCCTTCGGGGAACTTTACTGTGCTGATATTACAACCCTCAAACATTCCATATCCGTCAACAGTTATATTTTTTTTGCTCTTTATCTCTACTGTAGATAAATTGGCACACCCGTTAAATGCACATACCCCAATGTATGTTACATTCTCCGGTATGATAATGGATTCAATGGCAGTATCACTGAAAGACCAGTGCCCTATTTTAGTTAATTGCGAACCTTCCTGTATTGTTACTTCTGTCAGATTTTTTGCATCGCCAAATGCTTCTCGTCCTATTTCTGTTACGCTTGCCGGGATTGTTATTTTCGTATCATTTGCAAATGGTGTAGACTTAAACATATAGGCAGGTATTGTTTTCATTCCTTGCGGGAATGTTACTGTACTGATCGGACAGTCAACGAACACTCCACATCCATCTACCGTTATGTTTTTTATACTCTTTATATCTACTGTAGATAAATTAGCACATTCGTCAAATGCTCCGTCCCCAATTTTTGTTACATTCTCCGGTATGATAATGGATTCAATGGCAGTTTTCCTAAAAGCAGATTTCCCTATTGTAGTCAGTTTAGAACCTTCTGCTATTGTTACTTTTTTCAGATTATTTACATTGTCAAAAGCATAACTACCTATTTCTGTTACACTTGCCGGAATTTTGATTTCTGCATTTTCCGCAAATCCTGCAGACGCAAACATATATGCCGGTATTGTTGTTACTCCTTCCGAAAATTCTAATGTACTGATGTTACAGCCCAAGAACAGCATACTATCAGAAGCAAATTGATCCGGTTGTAAATTCCGGCTTTCTATTGTTACAGAAGCTAACTTAGAACAGGAATTAAAAGCACTTTTACCTATTGTTGTAACGTTCTTGGGAATGACTGCACTTTCCATTGAATGACAAGCAGCAAACGCATCTGCACCTATCCTTTGAACACTCTCCGGAAGCTTCAAATTCTTCAATCCGCTGCAATTAAATGCCCAATCCCCTATTGTAGTCAGTTTAGAGCCTTCCGCCGCCTTTATTCCTGTCAGATTTTCTGTCCAGGAAAAGGCATAGTTCCCTATTTCCGTTACACTTGCTGGGATTGTGATTTCTGCGTTTTCTGCGAATCCCGCAGACGCAAACATATAGGCAGGAATTTTAGTTATTCCTTCCGGGAACTTCACTTCTTCAATACTACAGAATGCAAAAGCTCCACTTAAGCCATTATCATCAGTAAGATTATGCTCATACTTTATATCTTTTGTACTTCTTATATCTACTGTAGATAAACTGTTACATCCGTTAAATACACCTTCCCCAATATTTGTTACATTTTCCGGTATAATAACGGATGTGATGTCAATTCCAGCAAAAGCCCCTTCTCCTATTGTAGTCAATTCAGTGCAGCTCTCCATATCTACTGATGTCAGATTCCGCGCATAGCGAAAGGCATAGGCTCCTATTTCTTTCACGCTTGCCGGAATTGTGATTGCTGCTCCGTCCTCTGCAAAGTCTGCACCCGCAAACAATTTCGAGGGTATTTTTATCATTCCTTCCGGGAAATTTACTGTCTTAATATTACAGTAATCAAATGTTGCTTCACCACTTGTGGGATCATAATCACATGCTATGTCCTGAGTACTTTTGATAACTACTGTGGATAATTTGTCACATCTGCAAAATGCTACTTTCCCAATTTTTGTTACATTCTCCGGTATAATGGCTGTTTCTAAATTTGTACATCCGTAGAATGCAGCTTCACCTATTGTTTGAAGTTGACTATTTTCTTCAAATGCTACGGAAGTAATTTTCATGTTGTCCTGAAATGCACCTTCTCCTATTGCCGTAGCCTTTGCCGGAATTGTAATCTCCGTTTCCTCTCCGGTATACCCTGTAATGGTGGTGCCATTCCATTCAAAACCATCTTCACTTGTTGTAAGTTCACTTATACCGTTTTCAGAGATACTTGATTTTAACTCAACTAATGCCGGTGTCTCTTCTTCTGCATCCTGCTCTGTTTCCGGCTCGTCCAAGTCCTCTTCATCTGATTTATCTTCTGCTTCAGAGTCTTCCTCAACATCTGATTCTTCCGGATTTTCAGAATCCTTGTCTGAAATGTCCGTTTCCCGGTTTTCAGAATCCGGATTGTCCTCTGAATCCTCTTTCTTAGATTCTTCATTTTCGTCTGAATTTTCATCTTCAGACTCTTTTTCTTCCTGTGTCGACTCCTCAATCTCTTCTTCTGCATCTACAGGATATGTTGTCACTTCTGCAGCACTTACCGGCACTGATGTTGTCAGCATCCCGATGCTTAAGAAAAGCGCAAGGAACCTTGCTACCCTCTTTCTAACCATGTTTCTCTCCTCCTCTTTCTATAAATAAAGCACATCTAAAAGTATATATCATATAATATACATTCTTTTAGGTGTGCTTATATCTCTGCATATAACTATTCTGTTAACATTCTGTCCTCGTTATCTTTAGTCAATTATATTTTCTGCAATTTTCTACAGAATATCATATTTTCTTACTAATTACAATCATCTGTTTCTTGTCATGCTTTCATTACCGATAACAATAATTCAGATTCCCAAACCGGATTTCATCACCCGGTTCAATCTCAGTTGTCTCCTGAGGCAACAGCTGAAGTCCGTTCTTATAGGTTCCGTTTGTTGAATTCAGATCTGTAAGCAGAATCTTGTTATCCTTCTTGTCAAATTTTGCATGAACTCTGCTGACAGAAGCATCGGGAAGAATATAATCAACGCAGCCTGCCATTTTACCAATTGTGCAGGGAAATTTCTGTAATTCAATATGCTTTTTGTTTTTCTTATCCAATGCATACAGCTTATACTCTGTCGTCTGGGAAGCATCATAGAAAATCGTATTCCCATATTCAGCAGACTCTTCGGAACATTTTTCTTCATGCACACATAAATTCATATCTTCCATAAACATGTTCTCTAATGGAATCAATTGCTTCTCTGTCTCATATGATTCTGTCTGCTCTCTGGCAATTGGCCGTTTACCTTCCTGTAATTGCTCATTGCTCTTTTTTCTTCGATTCTTTATGATCTTCGTCAGGCATATGAGCAGGCAGACTCCCATAGTGGCAGAACAGCCAATCAGGATTAATATTTCTTCCGAAGACAATTCATATAAATAGTAGACTATCATAACTGCTGCCATACCACATACAGACAATCCGGCAAACACAGGATAAAACAGACTTTTTTTCTCATCTGTTCCTGTCTCAGGTTCAACAGAGAGGGATAAATTATCTGATGGAAATTCTATGACATCCAGGCCGTTATCAGTTATTGCCGGATCAACAATGACTTTCTCCTCCTGTCTCTCACACCGGTCCAATAACCGTAATGCATCATCCATAGAAAAGCCGGCTTCCTCCGACATTTCATAAATCCGATACATACAATCAGACAACTGCTGATCCTCCGTATCAATATGATCCAACAGATACTCCATCAATACTTCATATGGATTTTCTGTTTCCGGCTCATAATCCGGATAATAAAGCCCAATGTATTTTTGATCAGTCAAGTCATAGAAGATTGCCTCCGGTAAAAGAACAAACTTCGTCTCTTCCATAAAGAATGAACCCAATCTGCTATAAATTCCATAAAGCTGCCGGAACAGATCTTTTAGCTGACTATAAGACAGCTTCTTACCCTGATAATAGTTTTCTAATGTGGTTTTGGAACTGATATCATAATAAAAATATGTCTCTCCGTTCACATGTCTGACCGAGCACTTAAGAATCTCCTGAATTTTACCTGACGACAGAATCTTATATTGATAATTTCTGCTCACTTCCTCCCGCATACTCTGTAATATCATATAATTGTGTCTGTAGTCTTTATAATATTTTGCCTCTAACATATATGCCTCCTTTTGCCCTTTATGGATCTATCATATTTGAAACCCATCTGCACTTACGTATTACTTTGGTTGGATTGATGATCTGTGCTTTTGCCTGTGTACGAATCTTCCATCCCTCTTTATCATACAAAGTAAAAATATGATGAATCGGCACCTTTACCTGACATTCCCCTGTCACGCTTGTGCTATTCCCCTCCCGGTCAACCGATCCGTGTACTTGTCCAACACCAAAATATTTTCTGCCAAACTGTTCCTGTATATGTGCACTGATGTAGGGAACCACTTTGTCCTCCTGCTTCTGGATACTTCCCCTGAAACATACCGCATAGGCATCCTGAAACAATACACATTTATCATACGAATAGAAAGAAAGATATATCAGAAACACAAAAAGAAATACCGTCCATGTAATAATAAAAGAAGCTTCCACAGACATATATCCTTTTTTCATTTTATTCAGAAGCATAATACTACCCCCAATCCCAATAATAGAAATGGTACAAACGCTACTTCTTCATCCTTATGTATTTTCCCGAGTACTAACAGAACAAGCAAAATTATCGATTCCAAAACCAGAGCCGCCATAAGAATGAGAACACATTTCATAAATCCCACATATAATCCAATCATCAGCAGTACCCAGCCATCTCCGTACCCTATCTTTTCCCTCGTTACAAAGCTGATAATCCAGAATATAGAAGCCGGGAGAACTGAAATCCCTATGGATAACCGGGTTCCTTCTATGATGCCGGCTGCGTGCATGATAACTGCCGCCGCAATTCCAATCCAGACAACTGCCAGAGGAATTTCCTTTTTGAAACCATCCCATAAGGCACACAATGCTAAGAATACTAATAAAATGATATTTACCCACATTTGGAGCACCTTCCTCTCCCGCCTGTCTGTGATAAAGGTATTGTATATATTGTTCTCTTTAATCCCGAACAATTAAGCTGTGTATGGTATCTGTTACCTTGAGAAGTAATATATATTTCTCTTCCTCCTATTTTTGTGCCGCATCTCTCACATGGATAATACTTCCCTCCATCCTGATTTCTTCTGTTCTCCACATCGGCAGCACCAACTGTCTCTATGGAAGGATTCAGATAAACACAATTCCGATCCAGATGATATACTGTTCCTGTTTCCGTAATAAAAACCATGGGATCTTCCTCGTATGTATCACTTACCCATTGTGTTACATCGTAGCCTGTCCATGCTTTGCCATAATAGCGCTGGGTCATAGAAAACTGATTAAATCCCATAGCAGCAATAAGCGGTTTTACCTGATAGGAAACCTGAAGATCTATCACATCTCCTGTCCCCATAACAGACGAACCGGCCATTGACATACCCCCTGCTCCACTGACAATACAAGACTGCTCCAGATAACTGCTGCCCACATATTTAATAATCTGTCCTTTGGCATAGCCCTCTGTCAGCGCCACACCCGCAAGAGAATCCGGCAATAAGCTGCCTACGCTGTGTTCATAAGCATACCCTGCAAATGCCATCTTATTTCCTACCTGATGAAGCGCTGCATTGATTCTGCTTTGTGCACCTATGATATTCACTGCAGACAAGATATTAATGACGGCAAACAGGAAAAAGGGTAATACAAAAGAAGCCTCCAGCGTCATAGAACCTTTCCTTTTTCCCGAAGAGATGATAGAAGACGCCCTCTTTAGCAACCGCAAAAAGAATAGACATGTAGTATTATCTTGTCGATTTTCAAGATATGCCCGGAGAGAATGTGCTGTCGAATTATTTAGTTTATGTTGCCGCGATTGTAAAAAGGACATCTTCTATCACCTCCCGATTTTAATAAAATCCATAGCTTCTGGTCATTTCATAAGAATATCCAAATCTGCTGGACACAGACAGCTTCGCCTGATAAGTATCAAAACAGCCATCCAGGCAAAACCTTCCGTTGCCCGGTGTTTTGCGTATATCCATTTCCATAATATCCATGGCACGGTATGTCCTGTCATAACTGTTCTGCAGGAAAAGCATGATCTGCAGATATTCTTTATAATTTAATCCATTACCTCCAGTATCCTCCGAAAGGCTTCCTCTTACATCCTTAATACTGTTGATTCCCGTCTTCCAGTCTGATGCCGTCTTCATAATAGGGACTCTGCCTCCCGCCAATAATGTCTTAACATCTTGCAGGCTTTCCACATAGGCCCATGCAAACAAAATCGTATATTTTACCGGCTCTGCCAGTTCCGGGCAGAGTGCCACTGCCGTCAGTGCCAGTGCCATTGCTTCCGCTTCCGCAATTTTAGAACTGTCCGACAGAATATAGATGACATTTGCCACCTCTCTCCATCGAAGAAGCCGTTTGGCGATCTGCTCCAGATTCTTCCAGTCCGTTTCTTCTCCCGCAAGAATGTACTCTATTTGATATTTGAGAAGAGACTTATCCGGTTCCTGTCCATAGTAGCCGCACTTTTCAAATAAATATGCCTCAAATACCAGATCATTGGCTTCTCCTGATACCTCCACCGCTTCCTCGCACAGCCCCGTTCCCTGCCTGATAGAGCGATGCGAAATATAATCCTCTGTATTTACTTTTACTGAAGAGACTTGAGAAGGATCATCCAGAACCAGATTTAATACGCCGCTGCTTCTTGTGGCATTGGCAATATCTGCAGGATTATCCAACGGTACTTCTTCATAAACTCCTTCTTCCACCTCTTTCTCAGGCAGACCAATCTCTTCAATACGCCTCTCATATTGTTGTCGCTCTCCTGCCACATCTCTTGTATCAAGTCCCAGCAGATTCAGTTCGTCCACTCCCGCACTGATCTTATCAAGCAGCGCACCCATCGGATAATCTGACATGTAATCCGTAACCTGTCTCTTTAATACAGCACCCTGTTCATCCGAAGCAATGGAATACCGGTCAATCTCTACGTCATTGATATTCATGGCCAGAAAATCTCTCGTCCCCCAGATACTTCCGATACCATCAGTCTGTAGATTCTTTTGTATATAGCTTCTAAGATGCGCTTCGGTATTACTGACAGATGCCTGTCCACCTCCGTATGAGGTATCAACGAACAGCAAATCATACTGCTCTAACAGTTCCCTGTGATACTCAGCCAGCACAGAATTCATCCCGATATCGGCTACACACTCAAATTTCATGCGGATGGCGCTGATCCGCGCCCCTTCTATTACGGTGAATACAAGGGACAGGATCAGTGTCAGAGATAATGCCAGAAATACCGTCATGTAGCCCCGTTTCATGACATTACCGTGTTACTGTCTGAAGTAATCTTCTCAAATACGGTATTTACCAAGGACCGCAACTGTGTCTTGAAAATAATAACCAATCCGATTAAAACCACAATGATCAATATGATTTCTACCGTTCCCATACCTTCCTCTTCCTGTAGAAATGTCTTAAATCCTTTCAACTTTCCTGCGTTCTCTTTTCTTTGCATAACTTATTCCTCCTTGTTCTTGGTAATTGTTAATTTACGCAACGATTATAGATTTATCTTAGTTTCGCAATAAACCTTTCCTTCATTACATAAATGAAAAATATGCCGGTATAATGATAATAACCATAACGATGCATAACATTATCATCATTGGTAACAGCAGCTTTGTACCTGCTTCCTCGCCCAGCTTTTTAGCCAGACCCTTTCTTTCTGTGAAGGCATTATCTGCCTCCTGCCTTAACATCTGCAGCAGATCATTACTCCCTTTCCTGATATTCTGTGACAAAAGTGCACTAAGCTTCATATATGCCTGTACCTGACAACGCTTTCCTAAACGATCATAAGCCTCTGTTTCCGATCTGCCGCTCTGCAATTCATAACAGACCATTGCAATTTCCTCATACACATATCTTTTCCTTTGGTTACTCTGCTTTTTATAATCTTCTCCCATCTTAAAAAAAGCATTTCTGATCGTCATTCCTGCTCCCATATAGAGTGCCAATTTATTAACGATTTCCGGATAATCCAACAGTAGTTCTCTTTTCCTGCATTCCAGTTTCCTGTCTAATTCTCTGCCGCATCCCCAATACAGAACACCGGAAGCAAATAATATGAGTAATAAGAAATATCCGCTGCTGTCCTCTATGATCTCCTGCCAGACAATTTCCTTTTCTCCCAGACTTTCTGGTAATGTCATCCTTTCTTCATGTTTTGTCTTCTCTTCCTGCATATGTATCAATTCTTCCAGCCGTTTCCGCAACAGCTCCTTTTCTGTGTAGACTACAGGATTTACCTTAACAAATAGCTGATAATCCCAAGTCTGTTCTTCATAACAAAAATGTGCCGTCAGAGTAACAATCTCACCATCCGTCAGATCCCGGTTATCAACAGTACCATCCACATTGACCAGGGCGTAACAACTGCTTTCCCATGATATCTCAAAAGGATACCCGTCCAGCGTTGTGACCAACTGTAAATCTCTCCGTACATCCTCCAGACTTTCATTTTCTCCCCGGATAACATCCTCCAAAACATTTACTGCCTGCTCATACAACGCTTCCGCTTCCTGCTCCGTATAGACACGTTCTTCCACCAGATAGTCAAATATTTCTTCCTCTTCTCCTACAATCTGTGCAGATAATTCGATTGGTATATCCCCCTGCCCATTCGGATTTCTTTCTATGGTGCTGCCATTCATCAGTAAAGGATTACTATGGGCGCTGATCCACACAGCCAGACAGATCAAATCTCCTAAAAATAGAACCATTAGCATTAAGCTATATTGTGTTATGTAATGATCCCTGACTTGTTGGTTCACTGCAACAGACGGTTGTAATATCCTGAACTTTTCTTCTAATTGCCGCCTGTTTAAATCTCTTTTCCAATTGTGCCTGCCTTTTGCCAGAAATCGTTGCAAACTTTGCTGTCTGCGCAGAACATAAGCTGCCATTTTTCGAAAAGGTCCTTTTTCCTCTTCCTTTCGGGATATAATCAGCACTATAAGATATGCTGCTAAAATAGTCGTATACAAATTGAACATTTTTCTCCATTCCGATATCAATTATCTTTGATAAGCAAACTTCCATTTCCGGAGCACTATACTTCAATTTCCACAATCCGTTTAGATAACAGATAAGCTGCGCCATAGAATAACAGGCAGACCGTCATAATGATCACACCGATCAGATTGTGGTATAACACATCGAAAAACCCTCTTGAGGTGGTACCCACATAGAAAATGATCAGAAAAGGAACCATATTCATAATCTTCTGTTCCATCTTCTTTGCACTGATCATCAGCTGTATCTCCTTATCAGTCTCTATCTTCTGCTCGATAACTCCTGCTGTTTTTACCAGAATATCTGTCATATTACCGCCACTTCTCTTTGCAATCATAAAAACATCTGCAAACTGCATGATGTCCGGCTCATGACTTCGCTGTCCCAGACTATACAATAACTTCTCCAGCACAACATTATTCTCTAATCCGGTTATAATATGTTTTACTTCCCGACAAATAGGACTTTCGGCTCCATATAACATCTGCAGATCACGATAGGACTCTTTAAATGCGTTTTCTACAGAATATCCGGCCTTAAGATTCGTCGAAACAGTCAAAAGCAGATCTTTAAACTGCATACTCAACTCCTGCCCTCTTTTCTTTACCAGTTCTTTCTTTTTCTCCCTCAAAAAAAGAAACAGAAGCGGGCAAAGACACAGACAGGCTGCCCATGATTGATAGAAAAAATAACCAATTGCGGCTACAAGTGCTATACCCTCCAAAAAGTACAGAACTTTTTCCTTTATGTTAAAATGATACTCAGCATAATCCGGCAGACTGCAGTTTTTCGACATGTGATAATTCTCCTTTCTTCTGTAAAGTTCCCAGAATTCTGCCTTTTCCATCTTCACCTGTCTCTGAAAACTGATACAACGGCTTTAATATAATGTTTCCCTCTGAATACCCGGTTACTTCTGTAATCTCTAATACTTTCCTGGACTTGTCCCGAAGTCTTCCTAAATGAACAATAATATCAATGCCGGAAGCAATCTGCTGCTTAATCGCTGTCAGGGGTATTTCTATTCCCATTAAGATCATGTTCTCCAAACGACTCAGCATATCCTTACAGCTATTGGCATGCCCCGTAGACATGGAACCATCATGACCGGTGTTTAAACACTGCATCATATCAAAGGCTTCTGCACCCCGCACCTCTCCAACGATAATACGATCCGGTCTCATACGTAAGGATGTCTTGATAAGATCTCTGATGGTTATCTGTTGACAGCCTTCTACATTGGCATTTCTCGTCTCAAGCCTTACCAGATTAGGAATATTGCGAATTTGCAGTTCTGCACTGTCCTCTATTGTTATAATCCGCTCTTCTGACGGGATATAATTGGACAGTGCATTCAGAAATGTGGTCTTACCGGAACCAGTTCCTCCACTGATAAAAATATTGTATTTTGCCCGGACCAGCTTATGAAGCCAGCCACATACCTCCTCCGTAACAGAACCAAAGGATACTAAATCCTCCATCGTGATCGGCTTTTCAGGAAATCGCCTGATGGTTACAATCGGTCCATTGATTGCAACCGGATTAAGAACAACATTAACACGGGCACCATTATGAAGTCTTGCATCTACAATCGGTGAAGCATCATTTACTACCCTGTTACATTCTGCTACAATCTGCTGGATAACGTTATGCAGCTTCTCCTCATTGTCAAACTGCAATTCACTCTGATAAAGGCGGCCATCCTGCTCAATAAAAATATTCTTAGGTCCATTGATCATAATTTCAGTAATACGCGGCTCATCCACTAATTCCTGTAAAACATCCAGTTTACGGACTGCATGGAACAATTCTTTCTTCAATCTCTTTCGATCTGATAATGCCAGCGGTATTTCCCTGCTCTCCCGGATTAAAAGCTCATCAATCAGATCCTGTATCTCCTCATCAGAATTCTCATGAGAATAGTCGATACTCTCTGACAGTTTGTCTTTCAGCCTTTTTTTACGTTCCTCTCTACTTTCCATATATATCCTCTTCAATAATTGATCTCACATATTCGGCCAGTTCACCATGTGTCATCAACTCTAAATCCGTTGGGAGCCTGTGAAACACCGGAAATTTACACTTCACAGTTTTATCAGCAATTTCTTCCAGTTCTTCAAGCTTTAGCATCTGCTCATACTGGTTCATCTTGGCTATTGCAAAGTTATCATCCTTAGTGATGGTATAAATTTTGTAACACTGTTTCAGAAGGTCGAATAAACCATTTATCCCATCATCCAGATCTAAGATAATATATTCATACTGTCCCATCATAGCAATATCTCTGCACAGTTCTGCCCATTGGCTGCCGGTAACCTCTCTGATCCCTAACGGTGACTGTATGGGTGGAATATAATCCAGACCATTAATATTCTGCAAAATAGATGGAAGACGCATTGCCAGTTTTTCTTTGGCGCACTGAAAATAGTACATAACATCCATCATATCCGCCGAATAATCTCTTCTAAGCAATTGTCCCAATCCCGAATAATATTCAAAATTGAGATAGAGCACTTTATGCTTCTTGGCTAACATCTGGCCCAGAGTCAATGCAAAAGAAGTCTGCAAACATCGCTTAATGGGAGAATACATACCGATCAGTTTTACATCTGACTTTATCTCTTTATCTCCAGTCATCCAGTCAGTCTGATCCGGCAGTGAGTTAAATAGCATTTGCAAAATAATATCAGGGCTCTGATATTTACTGATATAACACAGATCTTCTCTCTCCCTTTTTTCACTCTCCTGCAAAACAAATAACTGCAACACCTTTTGTCTGACATATTCCTCTTTCAACAGTTTAAGCGCACTTTCTGCAATCAAAAGTACCGCTATCTCTTCCTCTTTTGCCATATTTTGCAGTTTCTCCACATCAGTAAACAAATGAAAGGCATAAGGCATATTTCCCTTTTCCAATACATACTCTGCCAGACGAAAAGCATACGCCTCTTCCGTATCGCAGATTGCCATAATCTTTTGTTTCAAATTATCCCTCCTACTTTCAATGCCACGCCAAATAATACAGGTACTGCGAAATGTATTTTATTGTGGCAATACCTCTGATAATCCTGTTTCAAATCTTCCCCATATAGCCTCCATTGCTTTGTCTGCATAATTTCCGATATGTAGGAAAGCAAATACTGCATTCTTTCCCGCCCATTGTGCTCGTTCAATAGCTTGACGAAGGATAATCCACCCGCAATCACAAAAGCTGCTGCCAGAATCATCAACATTTCTCCTGTTTCGTAAAAACTCCCGATCATGATAAAAAGTTTGACATCGCCCGCACCCAATGCGCCAATCTTAAAGAGGGGATACAAGAGCAGAAAAGCGAGAAGCATAGAACCGACATTACACAGAATTCTGTCCATCCGCAGACTATTGGACAGCCCCAGAATCATTCCAAGAACAATAAGACCATTTGGAATCCGATCTGTCTTTAAATCTGCCAATGCTGCAAGCAAAAGCAATAGAAGCAAAAGTGATTGATAATACTCTAATCCAATAAAACCACCTCCGAATATAAATAATATGAACTCAATGAAATAAATGGGATGACTTTCCCGATGCCATAAGGCGATGATATAAAGCAATGCTTTACAATATAAAGCTACGCTTTACTTAGAATTTCTTGAGTTGTGAATTGAATTATATACACATCTTTTTAACTTGTCTACCCATAAAACTAAAAAAAAGTATTTTTGTGAAAAACCTACAAATATTTGAAAAAATTAATACTGTAAAGAACGATGAGCCCCGGAAATCCAAGAAATCCGGATGTCAAAACAGTAAGCGGGTTAATGCCTACAGTCACAGAAATATTCTGTACCGCTAACAGATAATTAAGAAAATAAATTCCGATTGTTCCTATAACTGCCCTTAAGATAAAATTTACCAGCCATTCTACCTTTTTTCCCATTGCTCCGATTAGCAGCACAATACTGCAGACCCCCATGATTGCTACCATTCCGCCTATATTTCCCATCTCCATATCTCCTGCCGATATCTTCTGCTTACATAATATGTACGAAACTTTTCCAATATTACATGAATATTTATTCCTATTTTACCTATACTTTCTATAAGTGGAAATATTTTACACGAAAGGAGTGATTCTCTACTATGAAAATGTTTTTTCGTCAAAGTCCCTGTGTTCCGGAAGACAGTGACGTTATTGTAGAAAGAAATAAAATGACAATAAGAGATGAATTGGCACAGACAAAGTATGCCTTGGAAAATGCATATCTGGGGTTTGACAATGTTACAGACCCCGACTTGATTGATTGCTATATTTATGAATTGAATGCTGTTATGAAACGATATAAATTTTTATTAGATCAGGCAGCAGAAATGGATCTGCTGCCTGAAGAAAAGCATACGGAAGCGTATCGAACGCTGTCCGGAATTTCATGAACTAAACACAAAAACCTCTGTTGGATGCAGGATCTGTAATGTTCTCGGTAAGCGTATTTCTACCGTAAGTCAATCCGGCATATACTGTCTGGGTATTCCCCATAACAGGTCCTGACACATCCTGATTTTCTATTTTTTTATATGCCTTCTGAAGTTCCCCGATCACCAGACGGATATGCTCCAGATTTTCCTTTTCATTATGGACGGATGCCTGAACCAATTCTCTGTTTACATAGAGATAGAGCTGCAGTAAATTCTGTGCCAGATCATATTCCAGATTAAGAGATGCTGTCAACTCATTCATACAGCCCCTGATCTTACGGATTGCACTCTTATATTCCGCCCTGTCATCCTCTGACAATGCCGCTTCTGCCTCATCAATATAGATCAAAACCATCTCATACAGGATTGTAATCAGTTGTGTTTTATTTGCCTGCGTGATCCGCAATGTATACTCCTGTTTTAATTCCCTGGTCATAACAATTCCTCCATTATCAAACGATTTATCGGAAAGATCTTTTTATCCTATTGTAAGAGCTGAAGAACCTGAGACGGTCTTTCATTCGCCTGTGCAAGCATGGAGGTAGCAGCCTGTGATACTACCTGCTCTGTCGTATAATTGGTCATTTCCTCTGCCATATCCACATCCATGATACGGGAATAAGAAGCGGTCATGTTTTCATTCGTAATATCCAGATTACTTACCGTATGTTCCAGACGATTCTGATATGCACCTAATCTGCTTCGCGCATCTGATACATAAAGAATCGCTCCTTTAATTTCATTAATGGCATTCCCACAACTCTCCTGAGTCGTCATTTCTGTTCTCTCAATTCCCAGTCTGCTCAGAGAAATGGTAGGAATACGAATCTCCAGCTGCTGTCCTTCATTAGCTCCAATCTGGGTATCCATAGCTCCGATTCCGGTGATATCCAGCTTAATAGACTGATTTATGAGGATACCACCCGGTGCAGTCGTCTTTGTACAGTCTACATCATTATAATCAATAACGTTACCGTTACCATCTTTAACAGGATCAGGTGTGATAGATAATGTAATCTTAAAATCCTGATGACCGGTCAATACGATCTTATCCTGTCCTACTTCCGTAAGCTCCACGCCCTTGGGGAAGCCTGCACCAAGTACCAGATTAGCCGGTTTCTTGGTTTCATCCAGATTAATTGTGCCGTCATTATTATAGATTACATTCAATTTTTCAATCGTATACTCTTTTGCCAGTACCTCATCTGAATAATAATCCACCGTTGCAAGCTGTGTATTGGTATACCCCTTAAGATCAAAGCTGCCATCCAGAATGGGCTGTCCATTGAATTCTGTATCAGTAGCAATCCTTGTAACTTCCTGCTTCAACTGCTTTACTTCCTCGTTGATCATCTGACGGTCTGAGGTTGTTAAGGTACCTGTTGCACCCTTGATTGCCAGTTCATTCATTCGCTGTAGCATATCATGCACTTCTGCCAGAGCACCATCTGCCGTCTCGATAATAGAAATACCATTGTTGGCACTCTGCGTTGCCACTGACACGCCCGTAATCTGTGCATTCATTCTTCGCCCTATCGCATAACCGGATGGATTATCCTTTGCTGCCGTTACTTTTAATCCGGAAGACAAACGTTCCAAAGATTTGGACACCTTTTTATCCGATACATTCAATGCGTTATTGGCACGCATTGCCGGTGCATTATAATTTATTTTCATTCTAAGTTCCTCCTTTATGCTGTAACGATGGTAATAACTGCTTTGGCAATTCGATAAAGATTCACTGTCTCTACCTGTGTATTGTTCTCCAGGTCTTCTCTGGTATAACCCTCTGCATTCATCTCTGTACTATGTACAATTCCTATACTGCCAACCTTCAACGGTTCTTCCTTCATTACCGATATCTGCGCAAAAGCATCCTTCAGATCATCTTCTTTGCCCTGAAGCTCTTTCGTACCATAATCGGTATCACAGGCAATATATCCTGATATCGTATGATTTCTGACACAGAACGAAGCTGCCACCTGTCCATACTCTTCCGTCTGCATCAGAGCACTGACTTTGCCGCCCTCACTGCCATGCAGAATCTTCAGATTGATTGCGGTCAGCTCGCCATGAACCTCTACCGGTATCTGATAGTTCTCCTCCTTTGCCAGATTGCCTGCCAGTGCCAACTGCTTCTGACAGTTCTGCAAAGCGCGAAGATCAAGATATGTAATATCCTCCGATGCCTTTGCGTCTTCAATCAACCCGGTAAAGGTTTCCTGCATGTTATCATAAGCATTCGCTGCGGTGTCTTTATCTGTTAACCCTTCCACCATATCGCGGATAGCATCCTTCACAATATGTTTATCGGCAGAATGATCCAATTCATTCAGTTTCCTGTGCAGAAAACCGGGATTCTTCCTCATGCTCATAGCTGCAGACAAATGATCTGCCGTTATTGTCTGCTGATAGGCAAGCAGCTCATTGATAACAGCATTTTCCACCGTATTTAGAGCTCTATACTGTTGCAGCTGCTCCTGCTCATAAGCCATTTCAAGCTGTCCATCCGGCTGCATTCCATAGATTTGATCCATAAACTCTTCCATGGTCGTATCCGGTTCTATCGTCATCTGCATCAGCATTTCCGGTTCCAGAGTATCGGCAATCTCTCCGGCCAGCTGACTATAATACCGGGTTGCCGCCTCAGAATCCGCACCCGGCTGTCCATTCCGGCTCTGGCCGTCCCCACTCTGTCCTGCCAGGTCAGGAAAACCGGATAAAATCTGATCCGTGATAGATTTACCGACAGTTACACCATTCACACCATTAAACTGATCATCTATGGTATAATCCATGCCCTGCTTCTTCGTGCTTCGCATAGCAGTAAGCAGATTCTGAAAGGATAACTGTGCCCCCTCTTTCAGAAGACTTCCTACGGCTGCATCGTCGGTTTTCTCCAGTTGTCTGAACATACGGTAAATACCGATATAAGCCTCTCTCTCCTGCTCGTCTATAGCATGATTCTGCTCTAATTTATATAAATATTTACTGAACTTCTCTTCCTTAACTGCTTCCGTCTGCCTATTCTCATCCAGATACCGGTTCAATTCCTCTATAGACATATTCAGTGGATTTTTCCCATCTCTGATTGCCTGCAAGGTGGCTGCCGGTGTCATTTTGCGAATTGTCTGACGCAGCTCCATATCATACTTCTTCACGGCATCCATATTGTCTTCCGTGATGTCCATACTGTTATATCCCAGAATACGGACTGCCCGACGGTTTTCTTCAGAGGTTTCCATATCCATATCCTGAAGTATATCATCCACATTCCGAAAAGCCTTACGGATGGAATCGCCCATATCAGATCTTGGTGCCGTCATTAATGTCTCATAGGATTCTTTGGCAACATCATAGGCATTCTTAAGTGCTGTACCATGAGCATATACACTGTCCAGTGTAAACGGCTCATCTTCGAAAAGATATTCTGCAAGCACTGCTGCCGGTAATGAAGGAATTTCTGCCGTCTTCTGCTGCACTTCTGCAAACAAAGATGCCTTGTCGGCTGCCGCAGCACTGTCCGACTCACTAAAAAGAACCTGATTCTGCTCCTGCTCTATTTTCTTAAGTGCTTCTACCAGCTTCTCAAGCTCTGTGGTATCAATAGAATAACCGCTTTCTATCAGCTTTCGGTTTGCCTCTATTGTCATCATCAACCGGACTTCTTCTAACTGACGTCTTGCGCTGATCTGCTCAGGTGTTCCTTCTGTTAAACCACTCTGATCAATCTGTTTCTGTGTCTGCTCCAGATGCCTTAAAGTAAGCTCTTTACCCTCTGCTGCTGTCTGATCTACAGCTTCCTCACTGATCTTTGCAAAAGCATCCACATAATCCGCCGCTTTCTCACGACTGCTCCTGCCATCTGCCAGATTCGCACTTCCGGCACTTTTACCATCAGAGATGGCTGCTGCCACAGCAGATAATATCTGCTGCATATCCTGAGGCAGTGCTACCTTCTCTATTTCATGCAACCGGCTTACTGTCTCCTCTGTAAGCGGAATTCCCGCCTCTACCAGCCACTTTGCTTCATTAATACTTTCTTCTGTAATATCTATTCCGGCTTCCTCCAGCACCTTTTCCATCTGCGGCTTAAGCTGCTGCCAGTTATAGTCCTCAGCCTTTTTGGCATAATAACCGGTATTATCTGTGGCATAATAACCATGGCTCTGAGGATTACTGCCTGTAGCACTGTGATCAGCCAGGTACAGATGATCAATCGTCGGCTCCAGTCGGTTTTCTATCATATATTTTACGGCACCGTCTTCCGGTGTATCAAGTTGGGAAGCCTTATCATATGCCTGTTTTGCAGCATTCACATTCTCCCGGGTAACCGGAATATCATGTTCACGGAACTGCTTCTCCAGCTCTCTGGCAAACGCTTCACTTCCCGTAATAGCACAAAGCGTTTCCGCATCCAGATCATCGGTATAGCCGACTACCTGAGTGCCTCCCTTAACAAGCTCTGCTTTTATTTGATCGACAATGGTAACAACCTCTTCGATATCCATATCTCCCGGATGATAGCCTTCCTTTTGCAGTCTGCTAAAATCCTCCTCAGACATAGAATTAGACATAACTGTCATATAGTCTCTCTGCGTAGCTACATCAATAAGCCCCGCATCCTGCATAACCTCTTCTGCGGTCTTTCCGTGACCTTTGTAAGCGTTGTTATCCATAACTGTGCCAGAAATGTCTAATGCGTAATCACTCATACGCTCCGTTTGCGGCATCTGAGTGTTCCGATATGCGGTTGTTGCCCTGTCTACATTTTGATTGGTGTTTCCTTGATCAAACGTAATTTTCATATACTTCTCCAATCCAACAAAAGGGCGAATGCTTTTCACACTCGCCCCAAATAATTCTTGTTATTCGCCCGGCGAATGTTTTTCACATTCACCCTTTATTTCGGCATAGTTATCCACTTTCTTAACTGTCAGAAGATAAAAATTGCTGCGGTATAAGGCGGCAGATCAAAGGATATATAATAATCCTTATAATTACAGGTTCCCTTAACGGCAGAAATTTCTGCCGGAATTTCGTGTCCGTTACCACCAAAACGTTTATCATCACTGTTTAACAATAACTTATATTTTTTCTTCTTCGGCACACCGACCTGATAGTTCTCCCACATCATCGGTGTCATATTAAGTACAAACATGATATTATTTTTGCCTGTTTCATCTTTGCGGAAGAAACTGTATACACTGTGATCAGCATCATCTGCATTCAGCCATTCAAAGCCTTTCCAGTCATTATCAATGGTATGCAGGGCCGGATATTTATGATACAGGTTCAACAATTCCTTGACATACTCATGGATGCCCTTATTCTGTTCTTCTCCAAGAAGATACCAGTCAAGCTCTCTCGCTTCGCTCCATTCTCTCTCTTGTCCGAAATCCTGACCCATAAACAGGAGCTTCTTACCGGAATGCCCAAACATATAGCTATATCCCACACGAAGATTAGCATATTTGTCTACCATATATCCCGGCATTTTATTGACCATGGAGCACTTCAGATGCACCACTTCGTCATGAGATAATGGCAGAATATAATTCTCACTGTTGTGATAAGTCATGGCAAAGGTCATGGCATAATGATTATTCTTACGGAACAATGGGTCCAGCTTCATATACTCACAAAAATCATGCATCCAGCCCATATTCCATTTAAAGCTGAATCCCAGACCACCATCTTCGACCTTTCCGGTTACCTTCGGCCAGGCAGTAGACTCTTCCGCAATCGTCAGAAATCCCGGATGTGCTCCATGAACAACTGAGTTGAGATGCTTAAAAAACTCGATAGCCTGCAGATTCTCGTTGCCGCCATATTTATTCGGAACCCACTGTCCGTCCCGTTTACCGTAATCCAGATAAAGCATGGATGCCACCGCATCTACACGGATTCCGTCAATATGATATTCCCTGATCCAGAACAGAACATTTGCAATCAGGAAATTCTTGACTTCATTCTTTCCATAATTGAAAATCTTCGTACCCCAATCGGGATGTTCACCGATTCTCGGATCCGGATGTTCATAAATACACTGTCCGTCAAATCTTCCCAATCCGTGCGCATCTGTTGCAAAATGAGCAGGTACCCAGTCAAGAATCACACCAATCTTATTACGGTGTAATGTATTGATCAGATACATGAAATCCTCCGGATTGCCATGTCTGGATGTGGGAGCATAATATCCGGTAACCTGATAGCCCCAGGAGCCGTCATATGGATATTCCGCAATACCCATAAGCTCGATATGAGTATATTTCATCTCCTTCAGATATCCCACAATACGATCGGCAAACTCTCTGTAATTATAAAATCCTTCTTCTGTGCCATCAGGATGCTTCATCCAGGAACCAATATGACATTCATAAATCGCTATCGGCTCCTTATTATAATCTTTACTGTCTCTGTCACTCATCCATGCACTGTCAGACCATTTAAATTTACTGATATCAAAAGTTCTGGAAGCATTGCCCGGACGCATCTCCGCATAATTGGCATAAGGATCTGCCTTATACAACTTTTCGCCTGCAGGTGTACGAATCAAATATTTGTATAATTCATTTTCGCCCACACCCGGAATAAATAACTGATAGATACCGCCCGGTCCCAGCTTTTTCATTCTGTGACTCTCTTCATTCCAGTTGTTAAATGTGCCAATTACATTGACACTGGCAGCATTCGGTGCCCATACCGCAAAGGACATACCCTTTTTCCCGTTTTCTACAGAAGGATGTGCACCCAGCTTCTTATAGATTTCGTAATGTGTACCCTGTGCGAAAATATACTGATCCGCCTCTGAAATAAATACCTTGTTACCTTCTACTTCTTTTCCTTTTTTTGTTGCCATAAGCATCCGCCCCCATTAATTTTAATAATGCATAAAGTCCTTCTCTCGTAATATGATCATATCCTCTTCATCGTATCTCTTTGCAAGCAGAATATCCATAAAATGTCCCGGTGTCTTCTTATTTGCATAATGAATCGCCTCATCCACCAGTTCCCTGACTTCAGCAAGGCTTACCTCGTGGTCACTGGTCTGTTTCTCGGAAATTCTTGTGTGCAGAGCCAGAATACCGAATTCATCGATAGAGTATTCCATCTCCTCCGCATACTGCTTTGCATAAGCTACCAATGCTTCATCATCCAATGGCTCAATATCTACACGGAGATTAAAATTGTTTGAGAGAGCTGTATTCTCCGCAAGAAGCTGATTTACCTTCTGTTTGGTATCGGTCAGAAGAAGTAATAACCCCATATTATCCTTCTCCAAAACCTTAATCATCTTCGCAACCGTCTCAGATTTCATAGATGAAGCCTTCTCAATAATCAATGCTCCGTTGTCCAGCTTGGCAAGGGTTGCGGCAACATCCTTTTTATTTAATACAAGACCGGATATCTTGGCTACCTTACCTGAGAAATTACTGTCATTATACTGCATTTCCCGAATCAGGGTTTTCGCTAAAGTTAATGTGGTAATCTCTTCTTCACCGGTAATAACTATATTCCCTGTACAAGCCGCCAGACTCATATTATCTAACGTATGCACAAGCTGTCTCTTGGTCTTGCGGTGATGTACAAACTGTCTGAAAACATCCTGCTCTTCTTTGGTCAGTTCCCGCTCTTGTGCAGATTCAGCATTTTCTGTTTCCACATCCGTAACGGTTCCTGCCTGCTCATCCTCTTTGGAAACAGGCTCTTGTACTGCTTGTTCTTCCTCTATAACAGCATCCGGTTCCTGAATTTCTTCTAATTCTTCTACTTCATCGGTTTCTTCTGCCTCTGCCTGTACAGGTGTTTCCATCTGTTGTATTTCCGGCTTCTTCGGAACCGGCTTTTCTTCCTGTACATCCTCAGGCAGAATAACCTTCTTAATGGCAGGTTTACCGGACTCTTTCATGATAGCCGCCATAAATGCCTTCTCTAATTCTTCCAAAAGACCATTTTTGGTAGCTTCATCAAAATTAGCAAATAAACTGCCTGTCTGTGCTAATATATGCTGACGAACATCCTCCATACGCTTCTGTTCATTGGACTTCTTCATTTCTTCCCATTCAGCCATAATATCATCGATACTCAGCTGACCGGTAATCTGCTTCTCAACGTGCTCTGAATCAGGTACTACCAGACTGATCTGACCATCATATTCCTGGGAAAGAATATTATCATAGGCAGACGGCTTAACCATCTCTTGTCTGATCTGCTGCATGATCTTTTGTGCATCGAATGACGCCGTGTCTATTTTAAGTTTTTCTTGCGGTTTTTCTTGCGGTTTCTCCAGAACTTTTTCCGCGACTGTCTGTACTCCGATTTCCTGTAAATCGTCTGTCGCCATAGCCGCCGGCTTTTCCAGAACTTCCTCCACCTCTTCTGCCTCCGGCAGCTTCGCAGTCTCCTGTAATAAAGGTGCAATAATAGATTCTGTAATAGAGGATGTTTTCTCTTCCTCTTCTTCCTCCTGCTCCGGCTCAGCTTCTACATTTTCTTCCATATCAACGCTCTCTGCCCCAGCCGTATCTATCGTCTGCTTTTCTTCATTTTCAGGCTCATCGTTCAATATTTCTTTCATACTCTCGGCAAGTGCCATTTGAAGATTAATGGTATTATACTGACCCACATCAACCGTCTTTACTTCCGGAAGTTCCATAGTCGGAGCATCTGTGACGGCCGGTTCTTCATCGGGGTCTTCATCAGCATGCTTAACCTGCCCGGCTATCTGTGTATCCCCGGACAGCTCTTCCTCTTCCGATTTACTTTCTTCGATCTCACCTCTCGCCTCAGCATTTCTCTCCTGTATCCAGGCATCATATGCCTCCTGCTGATTCACATTCAAAGGCTCATGTAACGCTTTCAATTCCAGGGCTTTGATCACATATCTGCCCTCACCAAACATAAGGAATATTTCATCACATTCCTCCGTACATTTGGTCGCCAGTCCGATACGGTGATACAAGTAAGCAAGCTCATAAAGCCATTTTTCTCTCAGATCATGCTTTTTGAACTCTTCCAGAACGGCAATACGCTCCTCTAAACTGACATCCTGTGCCTCATAGAGACGATACTGCAAGATATATCTGCCGGTGTTCTTTGGCGCAATTTGTACAAATTCCTTATAATACTCGATTGCCTGTACATATTCTCCCATCTTGATGGAAAGCTCACACAGGGAATACACAATTGCATGCCCCGTAGGATGCTTCTCATATGCCAGCAAAAGAATATCTTTACTCTCCTGATACCTTCTGTTTATCTTATATAAATCGCTGACCGTGCATAACATCATGACGCTTCTGACCCTGCGCCAGTCTATCGTATCTGCAATTTTAACCGCTTCTGCAAATTCCCCTTCTGCTATGAGTGCTTTAATCTCATCAACACGAACTTTGTATTCATATTTATCCAAGGTGCTCACCTCATTATTGTATTTTCACACTTCATCTTTCCACATAGTGACCCTATTTTCACTGTTTTAGTTTACCATAGCCTTTTAGCAATGTAAACAGAATACGCAGAAAAAAAAGCACCTCCAATATGATATCCTGTTTTCAGAATATACCAACATATGGAGCTGCTTCAATATACAATTCCTTTATATTGTATCTGCACAAAATTATTGTTTTATAACTTTTTCCTCCCCAGCCGGTTGCTTAAGTCGGTAAACTGTTTCAAATCTAACGTTTCTCCGCGTATCTGTCTGGACAGCCCCATTTCGTCAAGTGTTTCCTCCACGACCTGTCTGTTGACTCCCAGGTTACCCGCATTGGCAAGCCCATTCGCTAACGTCTTCCTTCTCTGGTTAAAGGATGCTCTGATCACTGCAAAGAGATATGCCTCATCCTCCACCTCCACCGGCGGCTTCTCATAACGCGTCAGCCGAATCACCGTACTGTCCACGTTTGGCTTTGGCATAAAACAGGATGCCGGCACTCTTGTTATAATCTCCGGTTTTGCATAATACTGCACTGCAAGAGAAAGCGCGCCATAGTCCTTCGTGCCCGGTCCAACCTGCATCCTATCTGCCATTTCTTTCTGCACCATAATAGTCACGCTGAGCAGAGGCACATGACTTTCAAAGAGAGCCATGATAATAGGAGTTGTAATATAATAAGGTAAATTAGCTACTACTTTAATCGGCTTACCACCGTTGCGTTCCTCCACAATCTTGCTGATATCTACCTTCAGAATATCTTCATTCAGAATCGTCACATTGGAATAATCTGATAATGTATCCTCCAAAATAGGAATTAAATTCTTATCAATTTCCACTGCCACCACTTCTCCGGCCTGCTCTGCCAAATACTGTGTCATCGTTCCGATTCCAGGACCGATTTCTAAGACACAGTCATCCTTT
Source organism: Lachnospiraceae bacterium (assembly GCA_022781395.1). Taxonomy (GTDB): domain Bacteria; phylum Bacillota; class Clostridia; order Lachnospirales; family Lachnospiraceae; genus UBA3282. The sequence goes on from JALETS010000093.1 coordinate 24,664, forward strand.
GTCAGTTGTGCCGACTCAATAATCTTATCCAGGATGTTGCTGTCAATCAGAAAATTCTGCCCATATTTCTTCTGAAAATGAAACTGATATTTCCCTATGATCTCTGCCGTATTCCTTGTATTTCCTAAGGTTGCCATCTGATTCCTCTTTCTTCTTTATCCGTCTGCTTTATTTTCCCACAGATTTCTACACTCTGATTTACCTTTTATTTACCACATTTGAAGCTTATACACGAAACAGCCTCTTCGCATTCTGTTCTGTGATTGCTACCACCTCTTCATAATCCAAATCCTTAATGGCTGCAATCTCCTGTGCTATATAAGGCAGATTTAAGGAAGAATTTCTCTTCCCTCGGTTAGGCTCCGGCGCCAGATATGGGCTGTCCGTCTCCAACAGAATCTTCTCAATCGGAATATACTCTACCGCTTCTTTTAATTTCTTTGCATTCCGAAAGGTGATCACACCGCCAATTCCAAAATAAAAATCCATATTGAGGTATTCCCGTGCCATCTCTTTTGTATAGGAATAGCAATGTATCACGCCACCAATATCACCTGCATGAAATGCCTGCATCATGTCCAGCGTGTCCTTTGCCGCTTCTCTGGAGTGAATGATAACAGGAAGCTTCACCTCTCGCGCCATCTGGAGCTGCCGCTCAAACCAAAGCTTCTGTGTGTCAGGTTCCGGGTCCGGCCAGTGATAATCCAATCCTATCTCACCCACAGCTACAGTTTTATCTAAATCACACAGACTGCGCAGCCATTTGAAATTATCCTCATTTAACTCCCCTGTCTCGCTTGGATGGACTCCCACAGCTCCATAAATAAAAGGATATCGCTTCATCAACTCTGTTGTCTCTCTGCAACTGCCAAGGCTGGCCCCTACATTAATTACTGTACCTATTCCGTTCTCCATAAAAGACAACAGCAATTCTTCTCTATCTTCATCAAAAGCTTCATCATCATAATGAGCATGACTTTCGAAAATCATCTCTAACCCCCATTTTATTGCAATATTATTGTGAATACTGTACCATTTTGCCATTATTATTGCAAATAATTATTTTTTTATAAAAAATGCTTGCAAAGCCCGAAACAATATACTATAATAACACTTGCGTGTTGAGCAAACAGCATTTTTCTTTATCATAGGACATGCACCGCTAGCTCAGTTGGTAGAGCACCTGACTCTTAATCAGGGTGTCCAGGGTTCGAGCCCCTGGCGGTGCACTTTCAAAGGACTGATTTTGAGGACATAGGAGCCTTGGGGTCGGTTCTTTTTTTATAATTCTATATGGTGCGAATGGTTCTGAATAATTACTCTGAATAATTAATCGGGGAGAGACAAATGAAAGTTACATGGTATAGCACAGCATCACTGTTAATTGAATCCGGGGAAGATAAAATTCTCATTGATCCCTTTCTGACCTTATATGGAGCAGAAAATCATCCTTCTTTATTATCTTATATTAAAGAAGACTCCATTCTCATCACACACGGGCATTACGATCATCTGGCCTCCGTTCCTAAAATAATGTCAGATTCTGATGCTACAGTCTACTGTTCGGCTACTCCTGCCCTTACCTTAGAAAAAAAGAAGGTTGATGGCGATCAGGTCGTTATCATCCGTCCCGGCGACGTTCTTACCTTTGGTTCTATCAAAGTTAAAGTTCTGCAGGGAAAACATATAAAATATGACAAAAAACTGATTCGAAAAACATTACTCAGACCCAGAGTTCTTCGCTATTTTTCTAATTTACTGTTACTGGGATGGAACCGTTTGAAATATCGGGAAGCACAGGAAACATTAATCTATCAGATAGAAGCAGAAGGAAAAGTGGTACTTGTTTTAGGAAGCCTGGCACTGGATGAGAATACTGAATATCCCCAATATGTAGATATGCTGATTCTGCCTTATCAGGGTTCTTCGGATCTGGTAACAAAAGCTGTTTCTATCATAGAAAGAATCAGCCCCCGTACTGTTCTGCTGGATCATTTTGATGATGCATTTCCTCCGATCACAACACCGATAGACACCAAACCCCTCAAAAAGGCGTTAGACAATGCTTTCCCGGAACTGCCGGTAGCTAAACCAACAGCCGGAAAAGCCGTAACTCTACTATAACAAAGGTTCGCCTACATCAGTTCTTTTTGGTTTAAAAAGCTTACACATATTAATCCCGGCCAGTAACAGAACCGGAAAGATTATTCCTGCCAGAATACCCATTTTCAGGTTGTCATTCATGGCACCGGACACCATCCCGACTATCGTCGGTCCTCCGCCACATCCTACATCTCCGGCAAGAGCAAGTAATGCAAACATTGCCGTGCCACCTTTTGGAAGGGATGCGGTGGCTTTGCTGAATGACCCCGGCCACATGATCCCGACAGACAATCCGCACAGCGCACAACCGGCAAATCCAATAACCGGGTTAGGTACCAGCGATATACACAAGTAAGAAGCAATGCACAAAATACTGCTGCCCATCATAAATTTATCTAAGTCGATCTTATCTCCATATTTACCATAAAAAGCTCTGGCACTTCCCATCGTAATGGCAAAAAGCATCGGGCCAGCCAGATCCCCTATCGTCTTACTTACACCCAGACCCAGCTCTGCAAAAGTAGAAGCCCACTGACTTACTGCCTGCTCACTGGCTCCCGCACACACCATCATCAGCATAAGAATCCAGAATATCTTTTGCTTACACAGATCGCCTATCGTCATTCCCTTTTCGCCCTCTTCTATCAGGGAAGCAATAGGGACTTTAGTAAACCGGATCATATTAATAAATGGTACAATCGCCCATAACAGCGCCATAATCTTCCAGTTCTCTATTCCAAATATCCGGAAAAACAAGGTGGAGATCAACACTACTGCTACATGCCCCCAGCAATAGAAGGAATGAAGCATACTCATTGCCTTCTCCTTGTTGTCTGTCGGGCATGCCTCCATAACAGGACTCACCAGCACCTCCAAAAGGCCACCACCGATTGCATATACGGTAACTGCAATGAGAAGCCCTACGAAGGGATTCCTGCAAAGATCCGGTAAGGTTGTCAACAACACAAATCCCAAAGCTGCACAAATATGCGCTATAACCATGGAAGCGCGATACCCTATTTTATCCACGAAAGTAACCGACAACAGATCTATTAAAAGCTGTAACCCAAAGTTAAAGGTAATCAGCAAAGTAATCTGTGTCATTGGTATCCCATAGGTATGATGAAATGTCAAAAAAAGTAACGGAACAAAATTATTAACGATTGCCTGCACTATATAACCAATAAAACAGGAAATTATTGTCTTATCATATTCTTTTGTCATGGTTATAAACCGTACCTTCCCATTGTCTGCGACTTTTTAATCAAAGCGGCAAACAGAATTATTCTTTCAATATTTAATTAACGATCAGAACGCAATTTTCAGTGCTTCTACCAGAAGACCGCACAATACACCGATGATATACAGCATAGCTATAATCTTAAAGTTTTCTTTCCGATCATCATTGACCCGCAAAAGTACTAAAATGCCTACACCACTGCCTGCAAGAAGCCCTGCTATCATTGCTCCCGCACTTAGCACTCCATTGAGATACAGCTGTGTAATTGTCACAGAAGCTGCACAATTCGGAATTAGTCCAACTAATGCCGCAATCAGTTCCCCAATAACAGGCCGGTTGAGAATCAAGTTCCCCAGAAACTCTTCTCCCAACAGCGCAATGACCAGATTCAATACGAATGAGATAATCAGAATATACAAAAAGATCTCTATCGTATGATGCAGTGCGGATTTCCAAATTCCCTTCTCACAATGACAGTGATGCTGCTCGCACAGATGCTCTATCTGCAGTTTCTTTTCCTGCTTACGAAATACAAAATCAATAGCAAACCCTGCTATCATACCTACAATGACTTTGAACCCCAATATCTTACCTATTGTATCCATTCCCACATTCTCAGACAGCATTATTGGTAACATCTCGTCAGAAGTGGACAAATAAATAGCCATCAGTGTCCCTATCGTTATGATTCTACCCGCATACAGATTTGACGCAGCAGCAGAAAAACCGCATTGCGGAAAAACACCCAGAATACTGCCTATCAGCGGTCCTCCCTTACCAGAATTGCGAATGACATTCTGCATTTTATCTCCTGCCTTATGTTCTAAAAACTCCATGGCAAGATATGTAAGAAATAAAAACGGCAAAAGTCTTACACCGTCAATAAGAGTATCCATTATTACATCCAGAATCATGCTTTCTCTTCTTTCTACCGCCAGGCAATTATCTCTGACACGTTTCTGTGCGGTATTTTTAGAATACCGTGTCCATATAGAAAATGCAAGTGTACTTTTATCTCATTATGCTCATATATTATCTTCTTTTTCGAAATAAATATTGCTTATTTTACTGAAATGAACTAACATTAAAGAGGTATTTTTGTCGTGAAATGGCAAACGGGGGATTCAAAATGGATGGATTTAAGAATATAATGGAAGAGGCAGTAGTTTATCAATTAAATAAAATACTGCCCACAATGCCTAATATATGTTCATGTGAAGATTGTAAACTGGATATGATCACCTATGCATTAAACAGGTTACGCCCACAATATGTGAGAACAGATACCGGCGCTCTTTTCCAGAAACTGAATAATTCTTCGCCCCAGGCAGAGGTAGAGATTTTAGCTACTGTTATTTCAGCAATCAACACAATTGGTGCGCATCCACATCATCAAAAATAAGAATGGCTTTTACTGCTTATCGACTGCCTGCGTAATATATTCCTCAACCTGTTCTTTCGGAATGGAGAGCGCAAGAGACATTTCGCTATAAAGAAGTTCTTCCGCTTTACGGAGATACTGCTCATCAGAAGAAAGTACCTTCTTTCCTTCCTTCAACCGATTCTGCTTACGAAGATACAGCGTCTTGATGATCTGCACCAGACTCTTACAATCATAGGTGCGGATTGCTTCCTTATACATCTGCTCCCGGCGTTTTTCTTCCTGAATCCAGACAGTATCAATCAATTTGATATGTTCAATCAGATCTTCCGCTTCTTCCTTATTCATAATTTTACGCATGATAACTTTATCATTATCTACCGGAGTATAAATCGTACTGCCTTTTACAAAAACCGGCTCCAACAAGTAATACTTTCTTCTCTTGTCCAGCCGGTCAATCGGATTATCCACAATATCAACAACGCGGCAGACACCGTGTCCGCCGCACATAATCAACTCATCTTTCTCAAACATATCTTCCTCCAAAAATAAAAACCAAAACGCCGCCGATATTTTCCTTACTATATATTAGTGTAGCATTTTATTTTGAAGGTCGTAAGTATTTTTGAAAGTCAGATTTTATTTTCGGCACTTTGCCGATCACACGAACTCCAATTTTTGTGAAAAATCTCTAAATACCTTTTGTCCTAATCTGTCAGTTTATCTGGTACTGAAATTGTCACAGATAAAACGGGTTTCTTTCATGGGGTAAATACGGATCAAAATTCCTTTCAGTAATCCCTGGGATTCAAAGTGACACACTACGAGGGTCATCTCATCTCCCGCAAAAGGAAGAAAATCTATCTGGTCAATGTCTACCGCCTGCTGCACTAAGGTGGTCTTGGGCGGATTGATATCTACAGTCTTGTGAATCATCTCTGTCAGTGCAATTGCAGAGGCCCCCATCATCTGATTCATGACCTCCGCTACGCAGGACAGATGCATCTCATTCAAGTCTCCTTCTGCGGCCACACCGGTGCCACCCATCATGAGGTCCATGATGACCTTAATATCATTTGCTTTCATCATTAACAGGTTATTGCCATCAAAATCATCTTTGAAATCTATCTGCACTGTAACACTTCCCATTCCGAAGGCCGTCAGAATATTCTTGATATCTGCACTGTTAACTACTTTGACCATGGGTACCTGAATCCTGATTTCTCTGCCAATCATCATATTCAGGGCAGTCACGGAATGTGCCATACAGATTTGGGCAACTTCTGCCATTTTATCTTGATCTTTCGGTGATAATGCTCCCATATTTTCTACATTTCCTTCTCTGAAGTTCCCTTTTACCCTATCGTTGTTTCTTACTTTAACTATACCCTATTTACCGTACTTCATGCAATCATTTTATCAACTATTTTAACTCATTGGCCGTCACATAGAAGTGATGATAAATTCCGTTCTGTGCCAGCAGGCTTTCATGCGTTCCCTCTTCCACAATTCCTTCCTCTGTCAGCACAAGAATCCGGTCGGAATTACGGATACTGGACAGACGGTGGGCAATGGTAATGGTTGTTCTTCCTTTCGCAAGTGCTTCCAGAGATTTTGCCACCTGAAATTCACTCTCATTATCCAATGCAGAAGTTGCCTCATCCATAATAAGAATCGGAGGGTTCTTGAGAAAAACCCTGGCAATACTGATACGTTGCTTCTGTCCCCCGGAGAGCTTTACACCCCGCTCTCCCACATAAGTATCATAACCATCCTTAAGCGCCGTAATGAACTCATGGGCACCGGCACGTTTGGCCGCCTCTGTCACTTCCTCTTTGGTTGCATTCTCCTTACCATAAGCAATATTTTCATAAACCGTTCCCGAGAATAAGTAAACATCCTGCTGTACCATACCAATATTCTGTCGCAGACTCTTCAACGTATAATGGCGGATATTCTCCCCATCTAACAGAATCTCTCCTTCATCAATATCGTAAAACCTGGGAATCAGGTTGCACAATGTTGTCTTACCGCCACCGGAAGGGCCCACAATCGCAATCTTCTCTCCTGAATGAATATCCAGATTCAATCCTCTGAAGACCACATTATGATCATCCGGGTATTCAAAGCTCACATTATGGAAAGAGATATTTCCCTGCGGATTTACACAGTCTACCGCATCCGGTTCATCAAAAATCTCTATATCACTGTCCATAATCTGTACGAACCGCTCAATTCCCGTCATACCACGCTGAAACTGTTCTGCAAATTCAATAATCCTGCGGATAGTCGCAATCAGGGTAGTCACATACATGACATAAGCCACCAGATCACCCGGGGCAATCTTACCTTTGACCATAAAAATGCCGCCTGCTACCAGAAGCACCAGATACATCAAGCCGTCAAAGGCTCTTGTGGTCGTCTGAAAGGCCGCCATAAACTTATAAGTCTCTTTTTTCAGAGAGAAGAATTTGGCATTGTCTTCTTCAAACTTCTCCTTCTCTTTCTCCTCATTGGTAAAAGCCTTTACAACTTTCTGCCCTAACAGACTGTCTTCAATTCTGGCATTTAATTCTCCGATCTGTACACGCTGCTTACGGAATGCCTCTCTCATACGCAAATTAATAATGATACAGGTAACTGCCATCACCGGCACAACTGCAAAGATAATGACCGTGAGGCCCACACTGATCTGCGCCAGAATAATAAAGGAAATAACCGCCTTTAACCCTGCAATAAAAAATTCCTCCGGACAGTGATGGGAAAATTCCGTTACATCGAACAGATCATTGGTAATACGCCCCATAATCTGTCCCACCTTAGTATTATTATAGTAAGTGTCGGACAGCTTCTGCAGATGCGCATAAGCATCCCGGCGCATATCTGTTTCAATCTTGGTTCCCATTACATGCCCGGTATATGCCATGTAAAAGTTGGCCAGCGTATCAACAATACGAAGACACAAATATAATATCCCTAACCGTAAGATTATTGCCACTGTGAGAGAAGCCAAATCATTCATTCCCGTATTCGTAATATACCGGATAATCATCGGCAGTACCAGCTCGCAAATGGTAGTCAGCCCTGCACAGAAAAGATCAATTACAACAATTTTCCAGTATTTCCCGTAGTATGGAAGAAACCTCTTAAGTAACTCTCCTGACTTATAGGTTTTGCTATCTGCCTGCATCTTAATAGTGCTCCTTTATCAATATTAAAATTATAATACTACAAAGTCTCCGAAAAGTCATATGCGGACATCTACCTTTTCAAAAGTAAATGCCCGCAATCTTTGTTTCATTTTATCTGTTCATGCCAAAATCCTAATGCCGAAACATCTTATACAGTCTTACAGTGCATAGCTGTTTAGATATTTCTCCTGCTCCGGTGTCAGTACATCAATTTCTTTGCCAAGGAATGCCAATTTACGTCTTGCCACATCCTTGTCTACTTCTTCCGGTACATCGATCAGCTTCTCTGTCAGTTCACCGGCATGTTCTACCAGATATTTTGCAGACAGTGCCTGAATTGCAAAGCTCATATCCATGATTTCTGCCGGATGACCGTCACCCGCTGCCAGATTAACAAGCCTGCCCTCTGCCAATACGAAAATCCACTGCCCGGTAGGCAGCTTATATCCCATAATATTCTTGCGCTGCTCTCTGATTTCTACCGCATTTGCCTTTAACCATGCCATATCGATTTCACAGTCAAAGTGACCTGCATTACAGAGAATTGCGCCTTCTTTCATTTCAGCGAAATCTTCCTTATCAATAACTCCGTCACAGCCTGTTACGGTTACGAAGAAGTCACCCACTTTGGCCGCTTCCTTCATAGGCATTACATCAAATCCGTCCATAACTGCCTCGATTGCCTTAATAGGATCAATCTCTGTCACAATAACTCTTGCACCCAGACCTTTTGCTCTCATGGCCGTACCTTTACCGCACCAGCCATATCCTGCTACCACTACGATCTTGCCTGCCACGATCAGATTAGTCGTTCTGTTGATACCATCCCATACGGACTGTCCCGTACCATATCTGTTATCAAAGAAATGCTTACATGCCGCATTGTTAACGCGAACCATCGGGAATTTTAATTCTCCCGCTTTATTCATTGCCTCCAGACGGATAATACCGGTAGTAGTCTCCTCGCAGCCGCCGATGATATTCGGTATCAGATGCTGCATCTCCTTATGCACCATATTTACAAGATCGCCGCCATCATCAATAATGATATTAGGCCCTGCGGATAATACCGCACGAATATGATTCTCATACTCCTCCGGTGTGGCATCATACCATGCATGCACCTCAAGTCCTGCTTTCACAAGGGCTGCTGCCACATCATCCTGTGTGGATAACGGATTGGAACCTGTCACATACATATCAGCCCCACCTGCTGCCAGTACCAGACACAGATATGCTGTTTTGGCCTCAAGATGAACAGATAAGGTTATCTTCTTGCCTGCAAAAGGTTTGTTCTCACTAAATTCCTTCTCCAGTGTACGGAGCAGATCACAATTTCTCTTAACCCACTCAATCTTTCTCTCACCGGATTCGGCAAGATTAATGTCTCTGATTTCGCTACTCATTGTAAATAGTTTCCTCCTTAAAATTAATCAGCCGAATTTTTATTATAGTGATGGTCGTCTGTCCTATCATCACTTATAGAAATCCACATTCGTGAATTACTTACTCATTAGAAAAACATATCCTTATACCAGCACATTGTTTCCGTATATGCTTCATACACCGTATTAACATTTATATCCTTAACAATAAGCTGCCGGCATACCTCCTGCCAGTCTGCATTCTCATAAGCTACGATGAAATCATACAGTATTGCAAATTCACCCTTATGATATACCAGTGCATCTGAAATCTCTTTGGAAACATTGACTTTCTTGAGCGCCTCATCCATTGTCATATTCAAAATGATATCCAATACAGAGAACAATCCCATTAAGAATAATTCTGATGACTTCATTGCCAGTCCGAAGCTGGGAGCAAGACATTCCGCAAATTTTGCTCTTAACAGGGAAAGTCTTGAAATCTCGTTTGGCCTGTCCGCACACAGTTCCTTGGTAATCACGGTATTGATCCATCTCTTCAGTTCCTTCTGTCCGAGAATGGCAGCTGCATGTCTGATGGAAGTAACCTCAGAATTGATCGCAATACGGTTTACTACCTTAAGCAGCTCTACGACCAGTGCTGTATCCCGCCCGATAATATCTGCTGCCTGCGTCAATTCATAATCCTTGTCATTGACAATGTTCATTAATTCCAGATAGTTTACCTTAAGAGGTGCAACCTCTGTTTCACCCTTAGTAATAGGAATACGGTAAAATCTTCCTTCAAAAAGCCAGAAACTCTCATCATCCTTCAGGTAATCAAACATCTCCTGATTGTCTACATTACCTACGCAGATCTTGATATTAGGATAAAGCTTGCTGAAATAAATCTTAGCCTTCTTTACATCTACCTTCTTGCAGTCTAAGATGATATAATCCATCAGCGCAAGAATCTCCTTATTCTGCTCAAACGCGGAAACGGGAAGCTTGCGGATGGCCAGCTTATAGCCCTCCTGCTTCAACTGTGTCAGACGCTTCTGATAAGTTTCATTGTTCTGAATCGCATCATCTAACAATAATACCAGTCTGCCACGCATGGAACCTGTTTGTGATTCAATGTCAGAGAAAACGGATATAGGTCCTACAGGAACAAAGACATCTGTTCCCGGAGAAAGCGTATCAATACCGATCTTCTGTATAATGTCCAGACCACTTACCGTGGCTGCACCATCATTCCTGGCTGAACCCTGCATCGCCGGATTCAACAGATAATTATCTCTCTGTGAAAACAGTGAATAGGCACACACCTTCATATCTTTATCAAAAAAAGGTATTAAAGTTGCTAACATATTGCAATCCCCCTTTGATTACATTATTTTTTCTAGCATAGTATCAGTATAGCAAATTTTGTATTCTTTTGCCATCATAAAATATCCCCGGGCGCTAGTAAATAAGCCCTATATATTCTAACTTCCCTGCAGCACTTAATACTTCTTCTTATCCAGTCCCATTCGCTCAATGATCTGCTGGATCTTACGATACACTAACTGCTCATTCATGGTCAATATCCTGCGATTCTCCATAGTGATCTTACCGTTAATAATGACAGTGTCCACCTCGGAACCATTGGCAGAATAAGATAATCCCGCAATCAGATTATTTCTTGGTGTCAGCGATGGTGTATTCAGGTCAAGAATCGCCAGATCAGCTTTCTTGCCAACTTCAATAGAACCTATTTCCTTCTCAAGTCCCAATGCCCTGGCACCGTTAATGGTAGCGATCCGGAATCCCTCTTTGGCACTGACACACTGTGGAGTCTTACCGGTTCCCTTATGGATCAGCGTAAGCAGACTCAGTTCATGAAACATATTCAGACAGTTATTGCTGGCGGCACCATCTGTTCCAAGACAGACATTGATTCCCTTCTCCAGCATCCTTCCAATCGGTGCGAAACCGTTACCCAGCTTCATATTGCTGGCAGGATTGGTTACTACACTGACATTCTTTCTGACCAGAATATCCATGTCTTCCTCTGTGACCTGTACGCAGTGGGCTGCAATAGCCGGCACATCAAAGATACCGCACTTTTCAGCCAATGCAATCGGTGTACAGCCGTATTTCTCCTGTATCTGCTCTATCTCACTGACACTCTCGGATAAGTGAACATGAATACCCATGTTCTCCTTTTTCGCCTCTTGCGCCACAATCTTTAAGAACGCATCATCACAGGTATAAGGCGCATGAGGTCCTAACCGAAAAGTCAGCCTGTCGCAATCCCTTGCTGCATCCCTCTCTTCATATGCCTGACGAAGACGCATCTGTCCTGCCTCATCATTACCGCTGCCAACCAGTCCTCTGCAAATGACAGCCCGCATACCGGATTCCTTAACCGCTCTGGTAGTCTGATGGATATTCATCTGCATATCGTTAAAGCAGGTTGTACCGCTTTTCATCATCTCGATGATCGCCAGATTGGCGCCCCAATAAGTATCCTCATCCGTCATCTGCTGCTCGATCGGATCTATCGTTCCGAAAAGCCAGTCCATAAACGAAAGGTCATCTGCCACATTCCTCATGAAAGACATATAAGAATGGGTATGACAGTTGATCAGGCCGGGGATTACCAGCTTATCCTTCCCGTCGATAACTTTGTCCTCTGTGAAACCTTCCGGCGCATCGCCAATCGCCGCAATCTTATCTCCCTCTATGTAAATGCTTGTTTCCTGAATAACATCCTCGGCACCCTGTGGCAGAATTGCCAGTGCGTTTTTAATAACGATTCCCATGTTTATCTCCCCTCCTATGGATTTACAATGTTTCTATCCTGCCCTGCAAGAAATGCCTCAATATTCTTTACCACTTCTTCCACCAGACGATTTCTGGATTCTGTACTTGCCCAGGACATATGCGGTGTAATAATCAGCTTCGTACTGTCCTTAATTTCCGCAAGCGGATTATCCATTGCCATAGGCTCTTTCTCCAGAACATCTAACCCCGCTGCCGCAATCTGTCCCTCCATCAGTGCATCGTAAAGATCCTGCGTATTGACCACCGGCCCACGGGCTACATTGATTAAAACTGCCGTATTCTTCATCTTTGCAAAAGCTTCCCTATTCATCAAATGTCTGGTTCTGTCACTGAGCGGACAGTGAAGAGACAGAATATCTGACTCCTGTAAAAGCGTATCAAACTCAACCCTCTCATACTCCGTACAACTGCTTTTACCGGAAGCAGAATAGAAAATTACCCGGCAGCCAAAAGCCTCCGCTAAAGATGCCACCTTATGTCCTATGGTTCCCATACCGACGATACCCCAGGTCTTACCCTCCAGCTCCGTAAACGCTCTGTCAAAATTGGAAAAACGCTCCTGGGCACTGTAAACACCTGATTTCACATAATTGTCATAAAAAGCCAGCTTCTCTGACAATACCATGGCAAGCAGCAACGTATGCTGAGCTACTGCAGGCGTACAATAATTTACCACGTTTGCTACTTTAATACCCCGGCTTTTACAATATGCCAGATCCACATTATCAAATCCCGTAGCAAACAGGCAGATCAGTTTCACATTAGGTGCATCCTTTAAGGTCGTTTCATTCATCGGCGCTTTATTAACAATAATAATGTCTGCGTCCTTAACCCGTTCTGCAGTATTTGCCGCCACCGTATTCGGATAATAGGTTACCTCTCCAAACTTCTCATAGCAGCTTACATCGATGTCTGTTCCGACGCTGTCTCTCTCTAATACAACCAGTTTCATAGTGTCCTCCATATATATTTTTCAGTTTATTATTAAAATCTTTAAACGATTCCCAATGACCGCACCTATTACACTTGTGAAAAACAGAGAAAAGAGAATCAATTATTAGATAACTGTCTGACCTTATTATATGCTATACACGAGGATTTAGCAATTTCATCTTTTCTCTGCTCGATATAAAAGGTATTTTGGAATCTAAGGGCGAAACTGCCCATCGTGCGAACTGCACATGGATTCAAAAATAGAGTTGCCCAAACCTTGAAAGACTCTCTCCATGGTTTTGAACAACCCTATTTTATTTAATTATTATTGTAATGTCAACTGTTGGTTTCATCCGTGACAACCGCCGCCGCAACGGCTGCAATCACCACCGCATTGAAGCGATTTACCTGCTTTTTTATCTTTGACCATGCTGCGGATAGCAAGCCCCACAGCACACGCTACTATCAGAAGTACGATTGCTGTTCCCATTTTTCAAACCTCGATTCTATCTATAATACTATGCAGATTTGGTTTTCTTTACATTTACTTTAAGCTCTGTTGCCTCTTTATAAGGTCTGAACAACAGATAGAGGAATCCGATTACCAATACAACAGCTACGACTGTTCCGATACCGAATCCACCGCCGGTAAAGAAAGTGCCAAGCTGATAAATTACCATGGCTACAACGTAAGCCAACAGGCACTGATAACCGATGGCAAACCAGAACCACTTCGTATTGTTCATCTCTCTCTTGATAGCGCCCATCGCTGCAAAACAGGGTGCACACAGAAGATTGAATGCCAGAAATCCATAGGCTGCAACCGGCGTCATGACTGCTGCCAGACTGCCCCATACTTCCGAACCGTCTTCTGCCACTTCCGCAAAACCGAATAGCATACCGAAGGTTGCAACCACATTCTCTTTTGCGATCAGACCGGTAACTGCTGCAACTGCCATCTTCCAGCCTTCTCCTGCCTGTGTCCAGCCAAGCGGAGTGAAAATCCATGCAATTCCGCTTCCGATTTTAGCAAGAATACTGTTGTTCAATTCTTCTACCATACCAAAGCCTCCTTCCCAGCCAAAGCTCATCAGGAACCAGAGTACGATAGTAGATAACAGGATAATGGTACCGGCTTTTTTAATAAAGGACCAGCCGCGCTCCCACATACTTCTCAGGACAGCGCCCACGGTAGGCATATGATAGGCTGGCAGCTCCATAACGAAAGGTGCCGGATCTCCTGCAAACATCTTGGTTTTCTTCAGAATGATACCGGAGCAGATAATTGCAGCAATACCCACAAAGTATGCACTCCACGCTACCCAGCCGCCGTTGTCAAAGAATGCTCCCGCAATCAAAGCAATGATTGGCAGTTTCGCGCCACAGGGGATAAAGGTGGTCGTCATAATAGTCATCTTACGGTCTCTGTCATTCTCAATGGTACGAGAAGCCATAACACCGGGTACACCACAGCCGGAACCAATCAGCATCGGAATAAAGGATTTGCCGGACAGTCCGAACTTTCGGAAAATCCTGTCCATGATAAACGCCACACGTGCCATATATCCACAGGACTCCAAAAATGCCAGAAAAATAAACAACACAAGCATCTGTGGCACAAAACCGATTACCGCGCCCACACCGGCTACGATACCGTCCAGGATCAATCCGCTCAGCCAGTCAGCACAGCCGATAGAAACAAGCACATTCTCGATTGCCGGAGGAATTATCTCTCCAAACAGTACATCATTAGTCCAGTCGGTTACAAATGCGCCCACGGAAGTAACAGATACATAATATACAATAAACATTACTACTGCAAAAATCGGCAGTGCAAGCCATCTGTTTGTAACTATTTTATCAATTTTGTCAGAAGTTGTCATTGAGTTTTTCTGATTCTTAGATACACAATCCTTGATAATCGCAGAGATGTATACATATCTTTCATTCGTAATAATACTCTCCGTATCATCATCAAAAGCATCCTCAAGCTGCCTGATCTGTGTCTCTACATTAGGAACCTGCTGCATCTGCTCTGTGATCTTATTATCTTTCTCTAAAAGCTTAATGGCAAAAAATCTCTTCTGCTCTTCGGGCACACCGCTCAGCATGGAGGAAACATCTGCAATAGCTGTTTCTACTTTACTGTCAAATCTATGCACAATGGGTTGTGCTTTCTTACCGGCCAATGCCACTGCTTTATTCGCAGCTTCCGTAACACCGGTTCCTTTTAAAGCAGAGATTTCCACTACTTCACAGCCTAAGCTCCGGCTTAATTTTTCCAGAGAAATCTTATCACCGTTCTTTTGAACCAGATCAATCATATTGACTGCCATCACAACCGGAATTCCAAGCTCCATTAACTGTGTACTCAGATACAGGTTACGCTCAATATTTGTTCCGTCTACAATATTTAAAATGACATCCGGTTTTTCATTTATCAGATAATTTCTGGCTACTACTTCCTCCAAAGTATATGGAGATAAAGAATAAATACCCGGTAAGTCCATAATGATGACGTCTTTATTTCCTTTTAATTTACCCTCTTTTTTCTCAACCGTAACGCCCGGCCAGTTACCTACGAACTGATTGGAACCTGTCAACGCGTTAAATAGAGTTGTCTTACCGCAGTTAGGGTTACCTGCAAGTGCAATTTTCACTGACATTTCATCCTCCTCATTCTTTCCCTCTAAAACTGACAATCTGCATCTTTTGTTAATTCACTCATAAAAGTTACTCTAATCCACCTGAATCATTTCCGCATCTGCTTTGCGCAGAGATAATTCATAACCGCGTACCGTTACTTCTACCGGATCACCTAAAGGTGCAACCTTACGAACATAGATCTGAATACCTTTTGTAATGCCCATGTCCATAATACGTCTCTTTACCGGCCCCTCTCCGGTCAGCTTAGTTACTGTTACCGTTTCGCCGCAAGCCACTTCCTTTAATGTCTTCATTTTTCTTTCCTCCCTCTAGACCATAATTCTGGCTGCCATATCTTTGCCGATGGCAATTCTGGAATCCTTGATATTCACAATCAGATTTCCATTTGCTACAGACACTACTTTTACATCAGCACCTGTCACAAACCCCAGATTCTCCAGAAATTGTCTGGTTTCTTCCTTTCCGCCAACTTTTTTGATAGAACCTGTTTCTCCTTCTTTTATAAATGTTAATGGCATCACTCTCATCTCCTTCTATATAGCTGCCGCCTCAGCGGTATGATCATATTCTCTCATTTCTATTAACTCCACATTTCTTTCATGAAGATAACCACAGCTTTCAAGACCAGCCTTGACAATCCTGTTCCACTCTTCTGGGTTTAAGCTTATTTTGGACTGATCATCAAACTGTACCATACAGCTATGTACCTTTGTAGGTTCTTCTTCAAAACAGACATGATACATATTCTTACGATTGATCGCGCCTATATCTTCCAGCGTGTTGATCATGCGGTACACCGTCGCAATTCCGACAGACGAATCAATCTTGCATACCTGACAGTAAATCTCTTTGCAACAGCCAAATTCATTTTGCAAAATACAATCAATAATAAGTTTTCTCTGATTGGTAATCCGAAGCCCGCGCTCTTTCAGCTTTGCTATAATGTATTCTTTCTGTTCTGTCACTCGATAACAAATGCTGCTTTTAGGGGTTCCTTCTCTACTCACAATCGGTATTCCTCCCTTTCTGCAAATCGGTTAGTCAGTGCTAACTCCCTTGCAGAACTAAGGTTAGCATTAACTAACTCACATGTCAACAACTTTTTTGATAATGATATTTTTTATCAATAAGTCAGGCAGCAAAAAAAGGAGCCGGTTTCCCAGCTCCTCATTTCATGCCTTCTTTACAGTCTCTTTAACAGTTCTTCTCTCTGTGCCTCGTAGCCAGGCTTGCCAAGAAGTGCAAACATGTTCTTCTTGTAGCTCTCTACACCCGGCTGGTTGAACGGGTTAACACCTAACAGATAACCGCTGACACCGCAGGCAAACTCGAAGAAGTAGAACAACTCACCTAAATAGAATTCGTTTACTTCCGGTACGTTTACCATGAAGTTCGGTACCTGACCGTCTGTGTGTGCAAGGATCGTTCCGTTCATAGCGCTCTTATTAACGAAGTCCACACTCTTGCCTGCCAGATAATTCAGACCGTCTAAGTCTACCGGCTCCTCACCGATAATGATCTCTTCTCTGCTCTTCTCAATATTGATAACTGTCTCAAACATATTTCTGGCACCGTCCTGAATGAACTGTCCCATAGAATGTAAGTCAGTTGTCAGATCAACGCTGGCCGGGAAGATACCCTTCTGGTCTTTGCCTTCAGACTCGCCGTAAAGCTGCTTCCACCACTCAGATACATAGTGTACACTGGGTTCATAGTTGGCAAGAATCTCGATAGCTTTACCTTTTCTTAATAAGATATTACGAAGGGCTGCATATTTAAGAGCGTCGTTCTCTTCAAAAGGAGCTTCCAATGCCATCTTTCTGCCTTCTGCCGCACCTTCCATCAATTTATCGATATCTGCACCGGATACAGCGATCGGCAGTAAACCGACTGCTGTCAGTACAGAGAAACGTCCACCTACATCATCCGGCACTACGAAGGTCTCATAGCCTTCCTCGGTTGCCAGATTCTTTAAGGAACCTTTTACTTTATCTGTTGTAGCATAGATTCTCTTTGCGGCGCCTTCTTTGCCATATTTCTTCTCTGCCATCTCTTTGAATACACGGAAAGCGATAGCCGGCTCTGTAGTTGTACCGGACTTGGAAATCATATTGATAGAGAAATCTCTGTCTCCGATTACATCGATCAGGTGCTTGATATAAGTAGAACTGATAGAGTTACCTACAAAGTAAATTTCAGGTGTCTTTCTGACAGACTTGTCTACCACATTATAAAAGCTGTGACGTAAGAACTCGATCGCCGCTCTTGCACCCAGATAAGAACCACCGATACCAATTACTAACAACACTTCGGAATCACTCTGAATCTTAGCTGCTGCCTTTTTAATTCTTGCAAACTCTTCCTTATCATAATCAACAGGTAAGTTGATCCATCCTAAGAAATCATTGCCTGCTCCGGTTTTGCTAACCAGTACTTCCTTTGCATCTAAAGCAAGCTTCTTCATCATTTCCACTTCGCTGTCTTTCACAAAGGGCGCTGCTTTAGAATAGTCAAACGTAACTTTGCTCATATAGTATCTCCTTTTTCCTTTATTGTTTTCACGTTCTCCATTGCTTTCCGTAACAGTTTAGCATTGAAGATCGCGTTTTTCAAGAACTTCTCCCTGTTCCTTCATATCACTTATTTCTGATTCTCTTTTACCGCATCTTCAATCAGTCCGATAATCGTTCCGATCGCATCACGCTGTTTACTTTTACTCATGGCATCTATATAAGTCTGCCTGTTAAAATAAAGCTCCTGAATCTTCTCTAACAAAAGCTTACTGGTCAGATCGTCCTCATCAATCACAATACTAAAGCACTGTGACTCAAAGGACTTGGCATTTAAGATCTGATCACCACGGCTGCTTGTTGCCGGAAGCGGAATCAGGATATTGGGCTTGCGCAGTGCCAGAAGTTCGCTGATCGCATTGGCTCCTGCTCTGGAAATCACAATATCTGCCATTGCAAAAATATCTTTCATCTCAGACTTAACATATTCGAACTGTTTATACCCCGGCGTGGTTAACAGCAGGTTATCCACTTTTTCCTTACCACACAAATGCACCACCTGAAAATCCTTCAGAAGTTCCGGCAGTACATCCCTGACAGCCTGATTGACTGCCGCAGAACCAAGGCTTCCTCCTACTACCATGATAACGGGCTTGGAAGCATCAAATCCGCATAATTTATAAGCTGCTTCCTTGTTACCCGTAGTCAGTTCCTGTCGGATCGGAGAACCGGTCAGAACGGCTTTATTGGGTGGAAGCATACTGAAAGTCTCCGGGAAATTACAGCATACCTTCTTAGCCACAGGAATACAGAGTTTATTGGCAAGGCCGGGCGTCATATCTGATTCATGGATAATACACGGAATTCCCAAAGAATCTGCTGCACGTACCACCGGCACACTGACAAATCCTCCCTTGGAAAATAAAACATCCGGTTTTATCTCCTTTAAATATTTTCTCGCTTCCATCATACCCTTAATTACCCGGAACGGGTCAGAGAAGTTCTTCGGGTCAAAGTATCTTCGAAATTTACCTGTTGCAATCCCATAATAGGGAATGTCAAAATCTTCTATCAGCTTTTTCTCAATCCCGTCATAAGACCCCATATAGACAATTTCATAATCCAATTCCCGAAGCTTGGGAATCAATGCCATATTAGGGGTTACATGTCCGGCAGTTCCGCCGCCGGTAAGTACGATCTTCTTGCTCATCAGAAAAAGACCTCCTAATTATCTAAAATTTCCTGCAATGCACATGCCAGCTGATCCGGGCAGGAAGTATTTTTAAATCCGCATTTAATGCCCTTTAGCTTGGTAATTACATCCTCTATCTTCATACCTGTAACCAGACTGGAGATACCCTGTAAATTACCGTTGCATCCTCCTGTAAATGTGACGGATTTCACAATGCCGTCTTCTACTTCTACGTCAATCGCATTAGAACATACACCTTTTGGACGATATATCATAGTTATTCCCTCCAAACCTAAAATATATAGAATTCCACAGATAAATTCCTCTTTACCCAACGGTTTTACTATATCACATATCCGCATCTGTTTCCAGTATTCCTGTCAGATTGATTTCTGTATTAAATATGCATAATTTGTAGATGCTTTACAGCTTTTTTCACAGAATATTTCTTATATAATATTTATATCTATTATTATTGCAGAAAGGCCATCTTATGTTTACATTATTGTTTCAGCATAAAAATTTTATGATCAGTATTTTACTTTTGCTTTCTCTAAGTATCATATGCCAGATTATCATGGGCGTGATATATCATAAACTGATCTGGGAAACAGAAAACATGTCCACTACTAATAATAAAGCCCTTCAGCAGCTCAAGCTTAAATTCTCAAGCTGCAGCAAAATTAATGAACGGGTTTCCAACGTCTCCATTTTTGTTGATAAATTCATGAATCAGATTAAAATTGGCTGTATTCCCCTGTCTTTTCTAAAACACTTATCGGGACAGCTTATGCTGCTTGCCATACTTGTTGCCGGAATAGGAGCATGCCTTGGCATCAGCCGCGGAGAAAACTTTTTTACCATAGTCCCTTTTTATGTCATAAGTTTTCTGGGATTATACTGTTATTTTGCCGTATCTTCCCTGATAGACATTCCTTCCAAAACCAAAATCCTTCGGACAAACCTGGTGGACTATCTGGAAAACCATATGGCAGGCCGTCTGAAACAGACCCAATCGGATATGCAGCTTATCAATATGGACGAGCCTGATGATACCGCTAGTTCCAAAAATAAGTCTATTCTGTCCACAGAAAATGCTAAAAATCCGAATACACAGCCTGATACACAAAATTCCCCAGCCTTCTCAAAATCCGAGGCTGAGGAATTGGAAAATTTGTTAAAGGAATTCCTGACGTAGTATTGCCAAATGCTACTTTAAGTCCCCCATAAATACAATACCTATCGTACCCGGACCGGAATGTGCGCCGATACTGGGGCCTATCGGTCGAATCACAATATCCGTATAACCGAACCGTTCCGTAATCATATTGGCAATATACTTGGCATCTTCTTCGCAATCACCGTGAACAACTCCTACAAAAATCTGCTTATCCCGGAATTCTCCGAGTCTTTCTTCCATATTATCCACTAAGGTTGTCAGGGATTTCTTACGGCCGCGCACTTTACTGAGAGCAACCAGCTTACCCTCTTTATTGACATACAGAATCGGCTTAATATTAATAACTGTTCCGAGAAGTGCAGAAGACTTGGATAAACGTCCGCCGCGGTACAGATAATCCAAATTATCTACCGTAAACTGTACATTTATATACGGACAATACTCGCGGATCCAGTCTGCCGTCTCCTCCAGCGTTTTTCCTTCTTTCTTCATCTCTATCGCCTTACGGATCATAATACCTTCTCCCAGAGACGCCGACAGTGTGTCTATCACGATAATCTTCATCTCCGGATAGCTTTCCAGAATCTCATTGGCGCAGTTTACGATATTATTATAAGCACAGCTAAGTTCAGAAGAAAAACTGATATGAAGGATATCTTTTCCCTGTTTGGCATATGCTTCAAATCTCTCCAGAATCACTGCCGGATTGCTTGCCATCGTAGTGGTTTTCTTACCGGCACGCATGGCATCATAGAACTCTTGATTGCTAAGTTCCCTGCCATCTCCGTACACTTCCTCCTCTACTGTATAGTAGTGCGGTATTACACCAACTTCATTGTCTGCCAGATATACCGGGTCCATATCTGAATTACTGTCTGTCGTGATTATAAATTCTCTCATTTTACGCTTCCCTATCCTTTCTCATTGTAATCTTTGTATCGTTGCGAAATTACCTACTGTTTGCTATAAATCATTATACTTGGCCCCACATAATAATCCTTTGGACTGTACCTGATAAAATCCAGATAACCGACTCTGTACTTCCACTCCTTGCCGTAAGAGATTCCCTGAAATTGCTGCAAAAGTCCGTACTTTCCTATCTTGTCCTCATAAGCCTTCTTTTGTTCCGGGTACATATCGCCACCCTGCATGATCAGATAATCTTTCTTCTGTGTATAATGCGCTGTGGCATACTGCACATCAAAATAATACTCTCCTTCGCCAAGCTGCTCCGGGAGCAGTGAAATATCCTCCCCGATATCAATCACTTCATATTTTCCATCCTCCATCCTGGGGGCAAAGGATGTACAGTAGATCGTGGAGCCATCCGGTATCTGTTCTGCGATATAGGATTCCGCCTGCGTATAAGTTAAGTCGTAACGATAGTTATTACAAACTACTAAGACATTGCGGATACACATCAGTCCTATTACCGTAAATACTATGGTCTGCTCCGTAATCCTTATCTTCTTTGCTGATTTCCCGGACTTCTTATGTCTGTCAAAGCAACATTTCCTCACCAATGCTTCCGTTTCCATCAATCCGTAAACCATAAACAGAAATACATATGGTACCGCCAAAGACATATTCCTGCCCAGCATTATCTGATATCTGGACAAGAAGAGTATGATAAATACCGGCATGATCAGGAATACAACCAACTGATGCCATTCCTTCTTCCGAATCAGATATGCGATTCCCAGAATCAGAAGCAATCCGCCTATAACTCCATAACCGGTAAAGACATAAGCCTCTATATAACCAAGAAGCGGCATATTATGTTCAATACCGGGATGTCCCCAGGCATAGTGCTGCAAGTTATACAGATTATCCCAGACAAAGGTCTTGAAATGGAAAAACAAAGAGTAATTGCAAACGCAAAATACCAATGCCAGTACAATGCAGTTTAGGAAGAACAGAAAATTATCCCGATAACTCTTCCAGTACTTCTTCTCAATATGTAACGCCAGCCAGAAAACACCAAAGAGCAGCCCATGATATTTCGCCGCCATGGCAAGTCCAATACAAATGGCCATCAGCGGATACCACAAATAAACAACCCGTTCCTCCTGCGAATCCTGATAGATCAGACAGCCCAGAAGCACTATCACATTGGCTACTGCATAAATCATCGTATCCGGCCCGGTATAATACAGATACGCATATCCGTATAAGGAAAACACCGATAACAGGAATCCCACGAATCCCCATTTACGGCTTCCCGTCATGATCTTAATAGAAAAATAGACACATACATTAGACAGAAGCGCCGTACCGCATATCAGATATCTCAACAGGATCGTGGTATCTGTCCCTGCCAGTAATTTACCTAAGAACCGTACCCCTACCACTGCATAGTAAAAAGTCAGATGCGGATACCGGAAGAAATCCAGTACATAGATATCCCCTGCATAGATATGCTGGTTCATAAGATTATAGATGCTGTCCAGCGACAACTGTTCATCCACGTTAGGATAAAAAGGCAGCTCAAACCGCCAATGCTTACAGAAAAGCAGCACGCCCACTATCAGTGTAACTATGATAGCTGCTGCCATTTCTATTTGTGTTTTACTGATAACAGGCTTTTTTTCTTTCCTGCTCTGCATGATGATCCTCTTTTCTTTACTCACTTTTGTAAACGATTACTCATACACTGTTTCATTCCGGATTGACTTCAGGCTTTCCAGTCATCAATATGATAACTCTTGGTACAGATAGCATCAAAAACAATCCCCTGCTCTTTAATATACTGTTTATATTCCTGCAGCTTCTCTTCCTGCGCCTCCAGCTCCGGCGACACAAAACAAAGCTTGTACCCAAGCTGTTTTAGTTCCCGATAACTGTCCTGATCTAACGGAATTCTGGTGAAGCAGTCTACCCAGACCCAGTCTGCTCTGCCTGCCATGTTACGGATCGTATCCAATCCTTCCAGTTCACTGAACCGTAGCGCAACATCCTTAATCCCCATATCCGTCAGAAGCTTAATCATCGGAAAAGACGAATCCAGGAAGAAGTACTTCTCTATCTGATACTGCTTCATATACTCTAACACCTTATGCTCAATCCGTTCACTTTTGATATTTAATATCATCGTTCCGTGGTGATATTCCTTACAGTATTCCTCGAAATCCTCTCCCTGTTCAAAAGGATTGTGCGAGATATAGATTCTGCCGTTTAAATCATCTCTTAAGTCCAGCTCTACTCCATATTCCGAAGGCAGCTTCCGCAGTTCCTCTATGGTGTTAACTCTGTGTGCTATGTATTCCATATATCCTCCTTGAGCTTAATGCTGAAATCTATGGTTCTTTTAATAAACTTCCACTTGGACTTTAATCCTGTATTCCATTTGGATTCTCCATGAATCCTCTCCGGGAAAAGCACCGGGAATCGCATCACCCGCAGCTTTTTCCTACGCGCCATATAAAGTGCATACAGATCTAAGGAAAAATCATAGGGCGGATTTTCCCAACTGTCATAGAACACCTTAGGAAAAATATTAGGCTGTGCATTAATGTCATACAATTTCTCATGCAGATAACAGGTCTCAAAAAAGCTCATACCTGCCGTAAAGAAAACATCAAAAAGCGGTCTTCCTTTCCGGTTCCCTTTCACAAATACCAGGCCGTTCTGCTGTTCGATAATATCTAATGCTTTCAAAATATCCGCAGGATCTGTCTGCATATCTGCATGAGTCCAGCCGATATATTCGCCGCTGCATTGCCGCAGCCCCTGCAGGATTCCATAACCGTATCCCTGGTTTATCTCCACCGGTGTAGTTCTGGCAAATGCATACTTCGGCACAAGCTCTGCCAATACCTGTGCACTGTTATCCGTAGAACCGTTATTGACCAGAATAACCTCTATATCATCCCTTTGGATAACCTCATCAAACCGCTTCAGGATCAGCGGAATATTTTCTTCTTCATTATAACAAGGTACAACGATCGACAGTTTCATATCCTAATCCCATTCTCCTCCCTGCTTACAATCTCTGCTATCTTATCAATTACCGGCATCCTCTGAAATTTCAGACAGAAGGGTCTCTTCTATCTCCCGGTACTGCTGCCCGGCTGGTTTTTCCGGATGGAACCAGATTGCCTTCATACCACAGGCTTTTGCACCCACTATATCTTTACTGTAGTTGTCACCGATATAGCAGACCTCTTCTGCCGGAAGTCCCAATTTCTCCAGACATAATGCAAACATTTCCGATGCCGGTTTCTCTCTGCCTGCTTCCTCACTGGTAACGAGACAGAATATGTCATCGCTTAATCCCAGCGCTATGAGCTTACGGTGCTGGATGTGGGCTGTCAGATCGGTACAGACTGCTATCATGATTCCTTTCTCACACAGGCTGTCAATCAGACTGCGGGCACCGGGAAATAACTGCATCTTTTCAAGAAAAGTCCCCCAATACATCTCATACATCTGTAAAGATAAAGGCATGGGTTTCACTTTCATATATTCCAGCGTTTTCTGAAAATATAGGAGCCTGTTATGGGATGCAGCCACGTTACCAAGCTTTCTCTTAGTTTCTGCCCGTCCGAACTGATAGGCCTCCTGATATCTGTCTTTTGAAATACCCAACATACGACAGGTAAAGTCCTGTACTCTTTGTCCCGCCTCCTGATCAAGCGGATCGTAGGCATATAAAGTATTATCCAGATCAAATACAACTGCTTTTATCATTTTAGACTATATCCTTCACATTACTCACGTTTCATAATCTCACCAATCACAACCAGAAGCATCAACTGTACTGCACCATTGATGCCATCTTCCCAGACGATATTTCCACCGGTCAGATCTTCTATCTGGGGAATTACCATACAGGCAATCTCTTCCCAGGTATCCTTTTCTGCCTTCAGGGATTTTCCCTCTAACAGGATTCTCTGATGCAGAAGATCATCATAAAACAGACTGCTTCGAATACCATGCTCCTGCAAAAGCGCCAGCATAGGTTCTGCATTGATACTCACATCCATCAGAAATTCCACACTCAGGTTCGCTTCATAATCACTGTCAATCATATCAGGATTCTCAGCTAATGCCGGGTCATAATACCGGATTACCAGATCTGCATACTGCCTCTGCGGATGGACATATTTTTCCGCATCTTCACGGCGCCTTCTGATCTGTTCCATAATCGCTTCCTTATTATGCCCTCTGTCGCCCTGATCCCTGCCCAGCTTCCAATAACATCTGAGTGATTCATCGGTATCCAGATAGATCTTCATATCCAGTACCTGCCTCATCTGCGGCAGATACAGAGAATGTAGTCCACACATGACAATATAGGGCTTTGGCGCTACTTTTTTCTTACTGGTAAAGGTTCCTGTATTATGGTCATAGTCGGCACGTTTCACCGCATTATTACCGCGTAATATCCGAAGATCTTCTGCCTGCCTGTACAGATAATTGGCGCGGGGATTTAAATG
Organism: Lachnospiraceae bacterium; assembly: GCA_022781395.1. Classification (GTDB taxonomy): domain Bacteria; phylum Bacillota; class Clostridia; order Lachnospirales; family Lachnospiraceae; genus UBA3282. Next base: position 50,692 of record JALETS010000093.1, read on the forward strand.
GGTCATTTCATTCCAGTTGGCATCTCCGCGCTCCCATTTATGATCTCCGTCCCCTTCTATGTTCAGAATATGTTCCCCAGACAACAGTTCTCCCAGCATTACAAGCAGCCTGCTCTTGCCTGCACCGCTGTCTCCGGCAATACCGATGGTAAAAGGCCGGTTCCTTCTACGGTAATAAGAGTTGCTGTTCACACCATACAAATACATGGATAATACCAGAATGAGAAACACACCGATCATTAAGGTAAACACGATATTCCTCAGATCCGGGTTCGCATATTTTATATGCTTTAAAGGTTTGCCAAGGATAGACAGATCCGTAAATTCTGTCATATGGAAAAAGACATAATAAACCAGATAAAGCAGATTAAATGCACCATAAACTAACACCATCTTACCCCGGTTCTCAGTCAGTCCCGCCAGATATAACATAAAGAACGGTACGATCCAGATAAACCACGCAGGCATGGCAGGTACAAAAATAAGAAATACGGAAAACAGAAGTCCCGTCATACTGATCAACAGATCTCTGTTCATCTGGTTGATACGAAATGCCTGAAAATAAATCAACAGAAGAACCAGAACAGACAATAGTAAATGTGCGCTGCCATACTCAAGAAAAACATTACCGATAGCATTCTGCTCCTTATTAAATAACACCATATTGGCAAAACCGCTTCCCCAGAAGGGCAATATGATCGCAGCGGTAAGAAGAGCCGGCAGTCCGGTCATGATAATTGCCTTGCTACGGCCTTTTTTCTTATAGATATATAAGAAAAATAGTGGAAGGGCAGCCACAATATGAAACTTGGATGCCAGTGCCAAAGTAAGAAAAATCACAAATTTCCAATCATTTCCCATAATCTTACCCGTTACAATACCGGGCAGAGTCAGATAATAAATTGCCCCCACCAGAAACACCGTAGGAATAATATCAAGCTGACCATGCATGTAAGATGCATATAACACAATGGGAGATAAGAAATATAACACTAAAATATATTTCCGCTTTGACTTGGAAATGCGCATCAGATAATATAAGCCCAGCAAATCCATGAAAAGAATCGGCATCTTAAAGATCAGATTCCGGAAGAACACAGGCAGACCTTCCATAAAAGTGACAAAAACCCCACCGATACATTCTAACAAAAGCATCACCGGCGGATAAGGAAAAGAAGGAAGCAGATTATTATCGTAATAGAACTGATAGGGATTCTTTCCCTCCAGAAAACAATTCACAAAAGGAATGAACATCAAATCCTGATAATCAGAAGAAAACAGCCCCATTAAGAGTAACTTAAATACAACTATCGTAATAATAGCCGTTTTTAAATAGATATGATAATTTTTCTCCAAATCAAGGGAATCTAATTTCTGTAACATGAAGCTTAACCCTTCCCAAGTGTATCAGCAACATCTTCTGCCAATCTGTCGCTTTATCCTTCTATTACTGTCTTTCTCTCTCCAAAAACTTCTTAAAATATGTATAGGTCTTCTGATAACCTTCGTAATCAGCCGGAGTTCCCCAGCCTACATACCGGTCTATATCGAAGATCTTTGCTTTATAGCCCAGATCAAGTACATGCTTCACAGTCTGATCCACATAAAACTCATTGTTGATCCGGTCATTTTCCGCTATCATTTTTTTCGTTGCTTCTAAGAAAATCTTTGCCTCCCGGAACCAGAAAGTCGCAACCACTGCCGGGTCTTCCATCGGTGTATCGGAAATGGCCTTCTTAATAGATGTTCCCATAATATTATCGCTATCGTCAGTAATCATCCAACCATAAGCATTGGGATTGGCAAGCACCGCCTCATTATGACGGTAGGTGAACACGATACAATCACATTCCCCGGTTAACTGCTCAAAAGCCTCTGTATTGATATCCATACCATTATCACAGCCCGCAATGAGCAAGGGCTCCTTTGGATCAAGATATTCCTCCGCCAGCATACAGGTACATGCCTGCCCTTCTGTCAGGTGATCTATTGTAATAAACTGTGCCTTGGGATAATACTGTCTGATGACATCTTCCACCCCGTCTTCCTTATGGAAAGTCCTGTCTACATAAATTACATTGCTGCCGTCTTCTGCCACCCCCGGCAGATCCCCTGTGGCACAGACTACCATTGGCTTTTCTTCCCCCGTAAAACGGTCAATGGTCATGATTGCCGGTTTATGTACCTGATAACCCGCATCCGCAAAACGATGTCCTGCTCCCGCCATGGGAATCAGAATACTGCCGCCGGCATGCTTCTGATCGCTTTCCTGACTGCGCCCTTTTTGCTCTTCAATCTTCTCTGTACCGGAAACATTTTTCCCCTGCTCGGTACGACAGATTCTGTCTGTCCAGTAAACAAACTCCTTCATGTCCTCCGGTGTTCCCCACTGACAGAAATACTCTACATTTGTGGGAACCCATACCTTCAGACCATCCTTTACCATAAAATTATAAGGAAGGCTGGCATAGAATTCTCCATTAATTGTACACTCCTCATGCTCTGTCAGAATCTGACAATATTTTTCCATTATATCTCCGTTTTTGAAGTAATATACACCCGGAGAATGTTTTGCCTTCGTCTTATCCTTTTCAAAAGAATATTTTTCCCTGATCTCAATCAGATTGTCTTCTGCATCTGTCAGGCAGGAGGCATAGTAATTCTTTTCCGGCAGAAGATTAGGATGAAATCCCGTATAACAGGGTACACTTCCATCACAATTTCTCTCCTGCGCCTCTTTCATAAAAGCCTGAAAATCCCATGTCATATAGAAATCACAGTAATTAATGATACATGGCTCTGAAATGTCAATGGCATCTGTATTTTTCAACTCCCGATAGGCTCTGAGCACATCATAAACAGGCCCCTTCTTAACCCAGTCTTCTATTGATACGATTGTCGACTCCGGCGCCAGTGCAGTCAGCCTCTCCCGCATGGAAGGGTCTTTTGCAAGATGTTCTCCCCTGCATACAAAGATAAAATTAACATCTGCCGGATACATTCTTGTAACAATCCACTCCACAATAGGAATACCCATCACCGGAATAAAAGGTTTCAATTCTTTGTATCCTGCTGCCACAAAACGGGAACCGTATCCCGTCATCGGAATTATAACATCCATAATATTTTTACCTCTCATTTCAGCCTGCGATACTTCTCAGAATCCCAGTTAAGCAGCTCCTCCATCTGCGCATCACTCAGATAATTCATACCCTGCTCTGCATTTGCCATCTGAACCTGTGCACTGAAACTCATCACATTCTCTATTTCCTGCGCTTTCCTCACGCTCTCTGCCACAATATAGATATTCCTGCGATAACAGATCAGCGTAGGCATACCATATTTCTCCATAAAAGAAACAATATCACCTCTGCTGAAATCATCTGACAAATACAGCATTTTCTTTGCCCCATAGACTACACAGTCCGGACAGAATGCATGATCCCATGCATTTTTCTTAAGAAGTGCTTCTCCAATATACTCCCATGTAAGATATCTGTTCTCCGAGGCATATACTATCTTATTCTCTAACTCAGGAATTCTTGTCAGCATATCCCATATCCTGGTGGCAGATTCATGCACTTTATTCTTGATACCTAAATACTTTGCAATACTATGTAATACTTCCTCTGTTTTGGCAATCACCTGATCTGCGTCTTCTCCGCTGACTACCAGTCCGTGATTCTCCAGAAAAATAATTTCACTGCTTTTACCTGCCTCCACATGTTTGCGGTAAATTCTGTAATAGGTCTCTGCCAACGCAGCACCCGGCTTTCTGTAAGGTACAATAACAGCCTCAGGAAATAGTTTTTTCAAAACATCCATACCACCTGGTCTGGCTGTCAGAATATTGACCAGAGTCGGATGAGAATGTAACGTATACTTGCCTGTTACGGAGTGCAGAAAGGTTTCGATGGAAGCCCGCTCCCCTTCAATCTGCGCTTGGGCAAGCAATTCCTTTCCCTTTTCTTCTGACAATACATCTTCCGTATCTTCTGTCATATTTTTCTCAAAATACGTTACAATCTTACGGTAATCTACCTTAGAATAGCCCGTATTCTCACTCACATCTGCAAGCTGGCAGCCGGAGCTTTTAACTAACATTACCTTATTATCCGGCTTTACAGAAGTATTACCGCCTCCGGCCTGTGCCAGATCGTTACGCATTCCCGCATATTTTGATATTTTAATAAATCCCTGCATATGAAAACCATGCCCTTCTCTTTGACTGCTTTGTGTATAGTATAAAAAAGATCATCAAACTATACTTATCGCATTTTATTCTATAAAAACACTTTTATTTTACCATAATCTACATAGGAATGTATATCGAAAATAATTTGCCGTCTGCGGACCCTTACATCAACTATTCCAAAATCGCTTTTTCCAGAACATAAATGGCTCTTTCATTTTCTTCCAGACAATAGTTAATAATTGCGTCCTTCCCCTGATCGGCTACAGCGGTAGTGTCAGCTCCTAACTGGACAAAACACACATAATCGTCTATGGTTTCCATACGGGATGCCTCTGCCTTACCCAGATTTTGAGGATAATCCTGATTTTCTTCTATGATCCGATTACGATAATCTTCCAATGCTTTTTCTACCGCTCCCACATAGGCCTCTTTGGCATGAACAATAATCATGGTATCAATATGGGAATCCTGTACCTGTTTCTGTGCCAGAAAGTCTACATACATATCCTCCGTAATGCCGGTAATCTGCGCCAGTTCTTCTTTGGACAGATCTACTTCCGGCCAGTATCTGTCTCCCAATAACTCTTTTACATCCCCTTTCAGATCATTCAACGTGGGAAAGACCTTTCGTCCCTGGGTATTTTTACTGCCAAAGGGAAAATTACTTGCCTGCATATCATCTGAGGCCTGCTGCATTTCAAACGCCTGTCCGTTTTCCACCAGTTCATCCTCCGGAAGACTGTCACCGCATCCGCTAAGTAAAAGCATTCCTGATATCATAACTGTTACAATTATTTTTCTCATTTTAGTTACCATGCCTTTCTCTCAGCCTGCAAACTTTGGGCCGCAGGCACAAATTATTGCGTAACACGAACAAGTTCGTGTGAAAAATCTTTCGCATATGGATTTTTCACACTGTTTCTGTTTTTATTTTTTGATAGAATCTGATAAAACCTGTACATAATAGTTACTGTTCTGAAGCAATTTACCGCGAGGTATTTTGCTTGTAAGCTCTGATTGTATTTGGTATACTAAACACTGAACTTATTCGTTGTTATGTAGTTTTTACCTTTGTTTGAAAAATATGTATGCAGGAAGGAATTCCGGTATTTTATGTTATTCAATTCGTATATTTTCATTTTTATATTCCTGCCTTTGGTACTCATAGGCTGGTATGGATTTAATCACTACAAGAAACATCAGCTGGCTGATCTGTTCTTAGCCGGTATGTCCTTGTGGTTTTATGGCTATTTTAACGTTTACTATCTGGCTATCATTCTGGTCAGCATTGCTCTTAACTACCTGTTAAGCTATCTGTTGACCAAAATTCCTCAAAACTCTGTCCATCAAAAAATATGGAATCGCGCAGGCTTAATAGCAGGTCTTACATTGAACCTTGGTATTTTGTTCTATTTCAAGTATTATGACTTCTTTATAGAGAATGTAAATGCCGTATTCCATGCGGACTTTGCCTTAAAGCATATCCTGCTGCCCCTGGGTATCAGCTTCTTTACCTTCCAGCAGCTATCCTTTATCATTGACCGCTGTCTGGGAAGGGCAGAGCATTACCCTTTCCTGAATTACGTGACTTTTGTTACCTTTTTTCCACAGCTGATTGCGGGACCGATCGTTCTGTATGATGAACTGATTCCACAATTTCAGGATATCTCCAAACGAAAATTTAACAGTGCCTCTTTTGCCAGAGGCATCTATCTGTTTGTACTTGGACTGGCCAAAAAAGTACTCTTAGCAGATACCTTCGGACTTATGGCCAATTACGGCTTCGCTCAGACCTTTTCACTGGATACCATATCTACGATCGTGGTGGTTCTGTCTTATACATTCGAGTTATATTTTGATTTTAGCGGCTATTCCGACATGGCAATAGGCTTAGGGCAGATGTTTAATATCAAGCTTCCCATCAATTTCAATTCTCCTTATCGTTCCTGCAGCATCAAGGAGTTTTGGCAGAGATGGCATATTACATTGTCCCGTTTTTTCATTACCTACGTCTATATTCCTTTAGGCGGCAGCAGAAAAGGCAAGGTAAGAATGTTGATCAATACCTTTGTCATTTTTCTCTTAAGCGGTCTATGGCACGGTGCCGCCTGGACCTATATTATATGGGGTGTGATACACGGTATTCTGGTCGTGTGGGATAATCTTGGCATTGTCGGCATTAAGGGGCGGGAAGAAAAAAGACCCTCCAGATTCCATATCCCTGCATGGCTGGGCTGGATCTTTACCTTCACTTTATTCAATCTCTCCCTGTTTTTCTTCCGAAGCGAAAGTATCTTGGGCGCGGTACAGCTCTTTAAAAACCTGTTTGCAGCAAACTGGACAGGAAAGCTCTATGAAGTAGCTGCGCAGCTTGATATTTCGGAAATCTATGTCATCAGACAGGCACTGGATATCATTACTCCTTCCCTGGTATCCTATGTATATCTGATTTTCATGGTCCTGTTGTTTGCACTGGCATTTTTCCTGATCTTCAGACCGAATGCTTATGAACGAGCCGAAAACGGAGAACTGACTTCCGCTAAATGCTGGATTGCCTGTATTTTATTTGTATGGTGTGTGATTTCCCTGTCACAGGTGAGCACCTTTTTGTACTTCAACTTCTAGAACAGAAATATTGATATTTTTTAATCTATATTTTGCAAGTTATTTAGAGGACACAGTTTACATTATGGAAATGGAAAAGAAATTTATCAGATCATTTTTCATACGGACATTAATTCTGCTGACAGCAGTCATCGCTGTTGTGGTGATTTTTGACCCTTTTTACCAGTATCATAAACCTCTTCCCGGATTAAAAGCGGTTCTTACCGACAAGGAATATCAGTGTGTAGGAACACTGCGCAACTTCGACTATAATGCGCTTATTGTAGGCTCCTCCGTCTGTGAAAACTATAACAACGGATGGTTTGATGAAGCCTTTGACTGCACGGCCATTAAGGCGATCCGCTCCTACGGCGCAACTGCCGATCTGTGTTATCTGCTTGATATTGCCTACGAAGATCACGATCTGGACTATGTTTTTTATAATATAGATCCTTCATCCCTGTCGGCAAGTACAGAGTCAACCTATGTATCTACCGGCTGCCCTATGTATCTGTACGACCGGAATCATCTGAATGATTATCAGTATGTACTCAATAAAGATGTTCTGATGGAAAAGCTGCCTTATATGCTGGCATTCTCTTTTATCGGCGATTACGACGAGGGAGATTCCTATAACTGGGCGCAATGGAAGTATTTTGGCCGTGATATGGCTATGGGACTCTATACACGCCTTCCTTCCGTTACCGAGATGCAGCCTCAGACAATCGATTCCGAACAGCTTGCCGGCAATATTGCACTGCTGACTGCGCAGGTGGAGGCGCACCCGGAGACTACCTTTAAGTTTTTCTTCTCCCCCTATTCCATGCTTTGGTGGGACAATGCCTATCGCAACGGCACCCGTGATGCCGTTATTTATGATGAAAAACAGGCTGTCGCTGCGCTACTGGAATATGATAACGTAGAAATCTACTTTTATCAGGATGATGAGGAAATTATCACGAATCTGGACAACTATATGGATATGATCCATTTCTCCAAAGACATCAATTACTATGTCTATGACAAGCTTGCCAAAGGAGAAGACCGGCTGACCATGGAGAATTATGAAGAGAGGCTTAACGAAATGTACCGGCTCTCTGAAAAAATTGTAAATGAATATATTTTGGAATATTATGATGAATAGAAATTGATATACGAAAGGAAAAATGCTATGAAATTCATATCATGGAATGTTAATGGATTAAGAGCCTGTGTGGGCAAAGGTTTTCTGGACTTTCTCCGTCAGGAGGAGGCAGATATTTTCTGTATACAGGAAACGAAGCTACAGGAAGGACAAATTGACCTTCCCCTGGAAGGATATCATCAGTACTGGAATTATGCTGAAAAGAAAGGTTATTCCGGCACTGCCATCTTCACAAAAGAAGAACCAATCAGTGTATCCTATGGCATTGGCATAGAAGAGCACGATCATGAGGGCCGCGTGATTACATTGGAATATCCGGACTATTATTTTATCACTGTCTATACGCCCAATTCCCAGAATGAGCTTGCCAGATTAGACTATCGTATGAAATGGGAAGAGGATTTTCTTGCTTATCTGAAAAAACTGGAAGAAACAAAACCGATTATCTTCTGCGGCGACCTGAACGTGGCACACAAAGAAATAGACCTGAAAAATCCCAAGACCAACCGCATGAATGCCGGCTTTACGGATGAAGAACGTGCAAAGTTCACTGCCCTGACAGAAGCAGGCTTTATAGATACGTTCCGTTACTTCTACCCTGACCTGGAAGGTACATATTCCTGGTGGTCCTACCGGTTCAGCGCCAGAGCCAAGAATGCGGGATGGCGTATCGACTATTTTCTTGTGTCAGAATGTCTGAAGGACAGATTGGAAGATGCCCTTATCTATAAAGATGTAATGGGCTCTGATCACTGTCCTGTAGGGTTGATTATGAAATAAAATTAGAATTTTCATAGAAAATCTACCGACAGAACCTTGTCCGATTTCATGAGGATTCCATACACTTCTTCGTTATTGACAATCCTTTTCGCATAAAGTACCAGATGTACGGCAATCCCTTCCCCTTTAATTGTAGGCTTGCTCATTTCCATGGAATCAACGCTGATGTCTGCTTCCTTTAGATTTTGCAGTACCTCATGCAGATACTGCCCCCGCTCTAAATCAATAAACACACTGCAATAATGTGAATTCTTGGTGGCAAACCGCTCCGCATAAGGAAGCACATGAAGAGAAAGTAACATCATCGCAGTAATCAACACACCTCCATCTATGAAACCAATACCCACAGCAAGTCCCACACTGGCGCTTGCCCATAGAGTCGCCGCCGTTGTCAAACCTCTTACCCTGTGGTTGGCTATGATAATCGTTCCAACACCAATAAAGCCGACACCGCTGATAACCTGGGCTGCCAGCCGATTCATATTGGCAAGACCCGGGAAATTTACCTGAATATATTGTTCTGTCAGCATTACCAGAGTAGCACCCAGACACACAACCGTAATGGTTTTGGTTCCCGCACCGCGATGCTTCATACCACGATCCAATCCGATCAAACCACCCAATACGGTAGCTACCACAATCCTGATAATAATATTCTGTACTGTCCAGTCTGCATAATTACCAAAAATCATATGTATCCCCCTATTTCCCGCTTATCAGATTCCAAACATTTTTCTGAGTGGATTCACACCCTTGGCCTGCTCCAAAATCATATCCTTTTCCTGAACAAGATATTCTTTTAACTGCACAAGCTCTTCTTCACTAAATCCTTCCGACTTTTCAATCACGCCATCCGGCACTATTCCTTCCGCCCAGCATTTATCCCGCAAAAAGGAAACTCTGGTGAAAGATTTACCATCCTTTTTAATCATACCGGAAATAAGCATATTAATATCCGTACTTATATTTGTGGCCTTTATACTTTCCTCTGTTTTCTGTATTTCCTTTACTTTTCGATCTTTTTTCTTAGATAATGTAACGTTTTCCATAATTGTTCTCCATATTGGAACAGTTCATTGCTACGCTTGCCAATACTCTTATTTTAAGCTTACCATTCTCATTTTAAAAATCAAATACTATTTTTTCATTATCCACAAAAATACGGCTTTGCTTTTATCATTATAGCTTTAAATATAAAAATTCGATTAAATATATTTGACAGGATGATAAATGTATGATATAAAAAAAGAGTGATATCCGTAAAGCAAACGGTTCACCTTGGTTTATAGTTGCAAATCAGAACAGCAACCTTACCTTTGGCGTTGGCGGTTGCTGTTTTGATTTTCTCTATTTCTGTGATTTTGTCCTATACTGATACAAGTTACCAGAATACTGATTACTGTCACAGCAATGCTGACAATACCCACAATCGTATCGAATATCATATGTACCGAAATACCCTTTCGTAGATTTTCCATAGGCAAAACCTCCTTCAATGGAAGTTCTCAGATGTATATCCGGCGAAAGGTGAACCGCTTACCCGTTTTGGATACCACTCCATGGTTTCATCATACCATCTTTTTTATCCGTATTCAATATAATTTACTAATTATCGTTATTACGTTTATATAGTCTTTGATGTACTCAAAAATAAACTAATCATATACTGTTTTTCATTATTTCTGGAATAAATCTTACACCTAATATTTCTCTCAAAAAAAATCCTATCTGTCTTTATAATTATTGAAAAAAAATAATATTTTATTGATAAACGATAAATATTTGTTGACATTCATTTTAAGTGGTGTTATTGTATGCTTAACACATAACACAGGAAAGGTTTGGTTACTATTATGAAAGACAAACTTACTTTATTTACCAAGTATCTGTTAGACTTTATGTTTTACATGGGAATTGTTGTAATTATAACACTTCCATTCAGCATTAAATTATACGGTCATTACAATACATATTTTGCGGAGAATTATTATTCCCTTTGCGTAATCTTCTTCCTATCCGGTATCTTTGCCGTACTGATT
>JALETS010000119.1 GCA_022781395.1 Lachnospiraceae bacterium
GAAGTTTGTAGAAGAGCTGAAAAAGGAATATGAAGGTACTGTTTATTATGACAGATTTATCAGGGGCAACTGGACTAGAGCTGAGGGGCTTCTGTTTCCTCAATTTGCCGATAATCCTAAGAGGTGGAATATTGATTATGAGGATGCTTTGAAGCTGCCAGTAAGCAGGGTATTCATAGGACTCGATATCGGCGGTACGAAGTCTCATAGCATGTTTGTTGCTACTGGGATAGTAGGAAACTATCAGAGACAGGTTAGACTTGCTGAGAAGAAAGTGAAGCATTCCAAGGGTACGGTAGATCCGGATAAAATATATGACGCATATGATGAGTTTCAAAAAGAACTCAAACTATTATATCCTGCATTCCCTGTAACGCATTGTTTTGTGGATAATGAAGCTCAGGTCATTGAGAATGGACTCCGGGCATTCAGTAAGAAGAAGGGATACTACACGCATGTTGCTGATTGTAATAAGGTGGAATTTACAGACAGGACGCTTTCGTACAATTATCTCTTTAACACTGATAAATTTATGATCGTCAGCTCCATGTGCCCTAATATTATAGAATCCTTATCCACTATGGTATATGCAGACGATAATGAGGATAAGCTTCTGGATGATTATACAACGGATGTGGATACCTACGATGCGGATTTTTACAGCTGGAGCAGATATATTGATTATTTTTACATGAAAGCACAATATAAAAAATAGGAGGAAATGTAAGGGAAGATTGTGTAAAAAACTATTTAAGCAAATTAGGCTATTCAGTGAACAATGATGCATTGTCTATCATTAGTATCTGTGATGATTGGTATGCAAACCGCGTGATTGATGATTTCCATAAGCGAAAAAATCTGAATGATGTTGAGTTCGAGTTAAGCAGGATGAATTTCGCAAAAAGATGCTGTGCAGATGATGCAAATCTGTGTGAAATTATATCTGTTGCTCCTGAGAAGAAAAGTGCATCACAGGAATTTATTGATAAGCTGCTATCTGAAAATCGTTTTGATGTACGTTACAGAGAGCAGCTGGAGAAAACTTCTGCAACCGGAACTGTAGGTGCATATATTTATCTGAAAAATGCGGAATATTTGAAATCGTCTGATGAAACAGTGAACGTAAGAGGCGGTGAAATCAAAATTAATTATGTTGATGCTGATTGTATCATTCCGCTTACGGTAGAGAATAAACTTGTTACAGAGTGTGCGTTTTCCGCTACCAATACAGTGAAGGGTAAAAAAAAGACCACGCTTGTTATTTTCACAAAGGACAAAGTAGGGGTGAAATTCCTATACAAGGCAGAAACAGTCATTTTTGATGAGAAAGGACTGAAAGTGGATGCTGAATCATCTGAAATTCAGCTCGGAGATGTGAAGCCTTTTTCTGTTATGACTAATGCTGAGGTAAACAATATTGACAATATGGACGGGTATGGACTGCCAAAGATTTACAACAATATTCCGTTTTTTAAAGCATTGGATTTATGCTATAACGTCCTATTCTCTGATTTGTCAAAGGCAGATAAAATTGTACTGATCAATGAATTACTTTGTGAGATTCGCGATAAAGAGGGAAAACCAACACTGACTCCGCAGCAAAAAGAGATCTTTGTAATGCTTGGGGAGAAGCTTCCGGATGAGAAGTCCTTAGTGCAGGAATACAATCCGGAAATCAGAGTTGATCAGATTACCAAGGCATTTGAGCTTGTTTTGTCACTAATATCTATGACATTTGGCTATGGCAGCAAGAAGTATACATTTGAGAACGGGCAGATAAAGACTGCCACAGAGTATATCGGAACAAAACAGGATTCCATGCAGGAACTCAATAAGCAGCGCAAACAGGCATCAGACTACATAGAAGACATTATTCATGCGGCTATGTGGTTCTCTAATCAGTTTTCCGGTACATCATATAATGCAGATGAAGCCTTGTCCATTGAGTTTGACGATTCCTATGTTGAGGACAAGCAGACAAAGCTTGAAGCCATGAGAGCTGATGCGGTAACCTTCCAGGATATTCC
>JALETS010000146.1 GCA_022781395.1 Lachnospiraceae bacterium
TACAGGAATCCGTATTATTTATATTATTCTTTATTTGAAGCATATCAAGGTTCAAAAAATAGACTTTTGTCCCGTCACTCCACGTATATTCTTCAACCTCGCCCTTATATTCCGGCACATCTTCATTTGCCATCTCATCAACAGAAGCAACCTCCAGCTTGTTCATGGATACAGACTCATCCTTTGCCTGCTCATCTTCCGCAAATTCTTCCTCAGGAACGTCCTCTCCGTTTTCGTCCAAAGCCTCTTCGTCGTCTTCGGCACCAGCGTCATCTGCATCGCTGCTATCTACGCCTTCACCTTCCGCTCCATCCGAATCGTCCGGCTGCTGCGCATCATCACCATTGTCAGAGGTTGTATCCCTCGCTTCCTGTGAACCACTTTCCTTACCGTTTTCTTCGTCGCTTTCCTCCGATTCGCCCTGCGCACCGGGATTTGTGTTTAACTCTGTGTCGCCCTTCTCCACAGACACATCCATACTCTCCATAGCTGCATCACCTTCGACAGCCAGTGCTACGGTAGCGGTCTGCGGAACCGCAGTCACAAGCATTGCCACGCTCAGCAATGCAGTAATTGCCTGCTTCCATTTCCTCATTCGTTTCATTGTGTTTTTTACCCTCCTCTATTTCCACAAATTTTCGTTTCCCAAAATTGTGCACACTTAAATATTATTTAACTGTTCCTATATACATAACGCAATGGGAATTTAATAAAGCTTTCCAAACCGTACAGAACTTTTTCTGCTGACATAACCTCCGGTATGCTCGTATCCGGCAACTGCCTTCTGACCGATATCGTTGACAGTGACATCGTAAACCCCGGCACTTTGGATAGACATATTCATTTTTTGATTACAGTTTATGGAAGCTCAAAGCATCTTACGTTTCAGCTATTTATTCCGGCACGACTGACGGATCTGCAAAGCATTCTTTGGGCCAAAAAGTCATTCTCATCCACGGTCCGTCAATAATAATATATTTTCTCTTAACACATACCGTAACCATACTGTTCATGCTCATATCACCATAATCACATCCCCAACTGCTCACGTCATTCTCCGGTTCCGTTCTGTTGTAAACTCGATTTGTAAAAGTATAAGGCGTTCCATCATATACAATTTCATACGGACAGCCGTAATAATCGGTGGACTGCACGAGCAGTGTATGAATTTCACCCTGCTCATCCATACCGTAATAGTTCACACCAATATACGGATAAGAAGATTTTACAATAGGTCCCGGCCCGTTCCGGGTAATGACATAATTTGGATTGCCATCCCTCACAATCGTCGTATTCGTCAGGTCAATCGGACCTGATGTATCACTGTAATAAATATATTCCGAAGTATCGGCAACAACCTCTTCTTGGGTTTGTGTCTGCTGCGTCTGTTCCTTTTGCTCCGTACTGCTGTTTTCCCCTGCTATCTTCTCATCATCTGCAGTGGCAAGCAGTTCTTCTTCCCCATCACCATAATAATTCGGCGATCCTTCTGTCTCACATTCTGCACAAAACTCTGTGGTAGGGAAAGAAACCGTCTGGGAAGCATCTTCACTGTCATAGGAAAAAGCCACATTTGCAGCCACTTCATCCGTCACCGTACTGACATCGCTCTCCATCACTAAGGTTCTGTCATCCCCCACCAGACAGGAAATCTGTCTGCTACGATTATCAAGATAGAACACTGTCGCAACATAACCCTTTTGTTCATTTCCCATGACTACCATACTGTAATCATGACATTGGAATTTCTCTGCCAATGTTGTAAAAGTCTGCCCGGTAACTGCATTCGTCACCGTATTTCCATGTAAAGCGACATCATCCATCGTATACAGAGTTACTTCATGGACTGTTCCGTCCTGTTCGATTCCATACACCGCCTTACCTGTTAATTCATCAAAAGAAAGCACCTCCCAGTTATCCGGCCGGGTAATTGCAACGCCTTCCAGCGATACCTGAATTTCTTCCTGTTCCTCCCGCACTACATCCGACTCCTGTGCCGCTGCATTGTCCGACAGTTCTTCAGTATCTGTTGCTTCTTCTGTACTGTTTTCTGTATCTCCTGCCGTTTGGGAACCATCCTGTTTCGTCTCTGTCTGCTGCTCCGCTCCGCCTTGGCATCCGCATACTGCCAATGTCATTCCCAGGATAATGGCTGTAAATTTCATCCTTCTTCTCATTTGTATCTTTTCTCCCTCATGTATTTTTTGGCGTATGTTTAAAGTCTTCATTGCTACGCATGGAGTCTATGTATCAATCTGTACGCCATATCATTCTCCGTGATCAGATCTTCCGTGTGTGTAAAGAAGACGATACCGTCTGTAGGCGCTACAATGGTTTCCTTTACACTTCCCTCATAAGGATCTATAATTTCCGCCATCTTATGCCCATACCGCACATCTTCACCGGCCTTTACAAGCCCTCTGAAAATACCTCCACAGGTCACATGGATATTGGTCAGATCTTCTTCCATTATCACATGGCTGATATATCCGCTATGGCTCTCATAACGTATGATACCCATTCGGGTCAGGAATCTAAGCACTGCTGCCACAGCCTGGTTTGCGCTTACCTCATCCACTTCCGAATTCTTATTCGTATATAGGGAAAAAGCCGCCGTCATTTCATCCTGCCAGTTATAATTCAGAGTCTTCGTATCGATAGGCTTGGGCTTTCTGACCACCACATAGGGCAACCCGAACAGGTTTGCCAGAGAAGCATTCTGGTATCCGGTTTCCATCATCCTTATATGTGGCACAAACTCTCCTGTCATATAGAAGCTTGCCAGCTGAATGCCGTAACTGTAATCTTTGATCTTCTCAAAAACACCGCCTGCAATTCTGGCTGCGGTCTCCCCATAGGAATTTCCCGGAAATCTGCGGTTGATATCCACATCCTCCACACCCCAGAACCGTTTGCCGACATTCATGGCATAGCTGTTGACAACCGGCACCACCAGCACTTCCTTTCCCGCACTGATACAGCCGTTTCCCTCCAGTTCCTTTAAAACACGTACCAGCTGCGAACAGATATACAGCTGCTGGTTCTCATTTCCCCTCATGGGCCCTAAAATACACGCTGCTTTATCTCCTTTACCGAACCGATATCCTTTAACCACCATCGGCTCCCGGTAAGGTGCCTCTACCTTATATATCTCATCTACAAACATATCCTGACTGTTTCCTTTCTGTCTTATAATTGTAAAACATTCACTTTACTTGAATGAATTGTTAATTTGTACAACGATACATAAACTGGCTATGTTTTTCAATTATTTAATCACAAATTTTAGTTTTGCTCCACTTCCATCAAAATCCGGGCAAGTAACGCACCTTCATATACAAAGGGATACTCCCTGAGAGTAAATACCATGCCGCCCCTTCCGGCTCTGATTTCCTGTTTGACCGTCCCGGTCAGTGCATCTATGATCTCCCCAATCTTTTCATTTTTCTGTACATAATGCTGATGGGCGATATCCGGCAGAAAGATTCCTGCATGCTCGGCCCGGATAAATTCCACCTCTCCGTCTGTAGAAACGGCAGGTTCCCTCACCTCTTCGACCTGTCCGGTCCATAATCCCATCTCATGCATCAGATTAAAAATGCCATCCACGACCTGATTACCATATTCCCTGTTGACACGCATTCCCAGACCCATCTCCACAACAAGTGTAGGCACTCCGAGCATATTTAGTGAATGGGCAAGCGTTGACTCATGAACCGTGGCAGACGCATTCAACCAGATCATATCTGTATTCAGAAGCTTTGCAAAAGGTAACAGCTTCTGAACAAACTCGGAGCTGACACGAACCTGTGGAATCTCCCTGACATACATGTCAGATGCATGGACATCCAGGCAGACATCCGAACCGACAATATCGTCAATCACAGATGCCGCAACCCGCTCCATAACAGCTCCTTCCGGCGAACCGGGAAAAATTCTGTTCATATCCATATCCAGCTTGGGGATATTTCTTCTTGCCATATCAATCCCCAGCGGATTTAACTGTGGGTAAATATCTACAATTCCTTTCAGATATTCCGGATGTTCCTTCAGCCTCCGTATCACTTCATAGCAGACATACTGCCCTTCCAATTCATCTCCGTGGATTCCTGACACAATGGCAATTCTGCCTTCCCTGCCCGTGGAATTTTCACATGTGACTCTGTTTTTATATATAACCATATGCTCTCCTACGGGAAGCTCAACCGAACATACTTTGCTTATCATACTTTCCGCCTTTCTCTATGAAAAAGGTGCCTCACACTTTTGAAGGCACCTCCCTGTCATACATTCCCTATGTATCTATTCTACGATCAATCCCTGCATAATATAGAGGAGCTGCTCATCTACCATTTTCTCTGTAATACCAAAGGTCTGCGCATCGATCTTCATGCCTTCCAAGACATACATGATATTGCTTGCTGCGCCTTTCGGGTCTTCACAATAGAACTCCCCACTGGCAATACCGGCCTCAATCAGCTTTTCCAACACTTTGACACCAGCGTCAAATTGCTTCCGCAGCATATTATTCTTATCAGTCGGTTTATGAGAAAAGAAATATTCATAGACTGCCACAGTCAAGCTGTTCTTCTTCTGCAGTAATTCCTTCTTTTGTTCTTTCAGGAACAACGTCAGAATATCTGCTGCCGTATCCTCCTGCGTGATATTCTGGGTAAATACATCATCTGTTTCATCCGCTTCCATCTGCAATACCTCAAGCAATATCTGCTCTGTATTGTCGAAGTACAGATACAAACCACCCCTGCTGATCTCACAGGCTTCCACAATATCCTTCATGGTCACATTCTTATAGCCCTTCTCCACAAATACTTTACGGGCCGTTTCCAATATATATTTCTTCTTCTGTTCTGATTTTTCTCCCATTGTTTCTACCTTTTCTATCTGTTTGCCTGCATTTTCATAACCATTTATGTAGTCATCGGTTTATCCCAAAACTCAATATTCTCTTTCATCTTCGTAAGAACCTTCAGAAAAACCTGATTATACACCGCTTCTGTCCACAATCTGCCTTTCGTCATGCCACCCATCACATATTTGGATAAAATCCCTTTGAGAATATCCATTTCCATGATACCGCATCGGTCAATAATTTGCAATTCATCCGCCACAGTACGAATTCTGTTCCTGGAATAAACATACACATAATTTCTGTCCAACAGCCCTGTCCTCTGCACCTCCTTAATAAAGCTCATCAGAGTGCTGTCATAAACCGGAAATGTAATGGAACTTTCCTTGATTCCGGAACCTTCAAAGGCTTCCGAGACATTTTGGCCCGCCTTCTCTTCCAGCCACGGAAGATAACGGATCACTCTCTCAATATCCGTTTTATATTCGTTCACTATCTGTTGTCTGTAAGCGATATCTTCCTTTTCCATTATGATCGCTACCTTTCTCAATTCTGTCATTTCAGTTGTATATACTCATCGTGACATGCCTGTCATTTCATTCTAGCATACTTTTTTTAAAAGTACATCACAAAATACTCTTTGACTTCTTGTGCATTTTGCCAAACATAAAGTGCGCGGTCTTCTATTTCTTGTAATTATTTCCATGCAGTTTTATAATAAGGATAGCTTTGGGGGGTAATAAAGCTATTACAATTAGAAGGGCATCTGTAACCGATACAGATGAAGGGGGACTAAAAAGATGGCTGTAAAAGAATATCCGGCGGGAACACAACTAATCCAGAGTGAACAGAGTATTACCGCCTTACACGTAATTGCAAAGGGCACAGTCCGGGCCACCTACCCCGGCGGGGTTTTCTATTTAAATAAAGGAGATGTTATCGGCGTCTGTGAACTTTTCTTCGATTCCCATTTCATTTCCTATGAGACAGAGGATACGACATCACTGGCATCTTATCCTTACTCTGCCGCACAATTATCCAATATCATGCATTCCAATGCTGATATGGCTAATCTGATTGTTACTTCCCTTTTCAGACAATTCCATGAAATCTTTGATCAATATGAACTGGGACACTTTGATTGTGATAATTTCTATCACTATCTGATGGATCGCTATGATGAATATGTTACCTTCTGCTCTAAGCACAACTTCTCACCCAGATCTTTACCGGGATTGGAATCTTTATCCGAGCTTGTGTTAGAGGAAGATATTGAAAGCTGGCTAAACGGTTACTATTCCCAGCTTCGGAAAATGGTCACCTCCAAATCCGTCAAAGAGCAGAATCCTGATTTCCTGGTAGGTCTTGTCTTAAGAGCCAGCCAGGACATTTATCAGGTTGTATCCGTATGCCGTGTTCTGTATGACTACAAGGCGGGTATTGCCGATCTTCTGATGAATGAAAATCGTCTGGATTTCTTTGACCTTTATGCCAGTCTGCTCTATAAGATTGGCGCCAATGCAGATGATTCCACATCTTTGATTGCTACGCTGAGTACCATGATGATCCAGTTGGAAAGCCAGCCTTCTATTGATCAGGATATGTATCACTCACGCGTAAACGAATATAAAGAGCGCCTCAATAACCTGAGCGAGTACACAGCGACACAATCCGAAACAGAATCGAAAGGAGAGGAAGTTCCCGATATTATAGATTCTCTTAGCACAATCCTTTCTTATTCCGGAGTCAATGATGAGATTGCCGCTTCCTTCAGAAACGCCATCAACCAATATACCAATCTGTCCGATAAGAACAGTACCGATGATGCATCAAGAAAACTGCGTCTGCATATTACGAAGCTGTTCTATCAGATTTATGAAAAGGCTTTTTTACGAAGCATTCACGATTTCTCAGTTCCAAAGGTGCTGCAGATGTTCTTTAATTTCGGTTATGTGGACGAGCATCTGGCCGGCATGGAAAACGCGACTTATCTCTATTCTATCGTGGACAGGCTTCCTACCAATCCTGACAAAAAAGTATATAGCATTTATGAATGGCTCTGTGCCATTTACACCGGTCAGAAAACACCCAGCCGTAATGAATTTGATGTAGATTATCTGGCTTATCTACACGAACAGAAAATGACCGGTAAGATCACTGCTGCCGATGAAATAAGTATGCAGAATGACCGGGAGAAACAGGTTCTCTTTGAGATTCATAATATGTTTCCTTCCGTCAATAAAATTACCTTTGGGCGTATCAGCAGCTTCTGTCCGGTTTTCTCAGAGCATAATATTCTGAAAGAGCTGAATACTGCTCTCGTATCTGCAGAGAAGGTACAGGAGTCCTTTACACGTATCCGCTCCATTGATTTCAGTGCTTACTATCGTGATACCATCTATACTAATCCGGACCTTGGTATTGGTAAAGAATATGTCAGTATAGAAATTCTTCCTGACATTATCCTGATGCCAAATATCGGTATCAGAGGCGTTATGTGGCAGGAAATCGAAGGTCGTAAGCGTACCACGCCGTCCCGCATGATGGTTTCCGTCTTCCAGATGGAAGACCTGACCAATATCCTGGTTCGTCTGACAGGTGACTTCCGTTGGGAAATGTGCAAACGTATACAGGGAGCCAGATGGAACGATATTTCCGATCCTTCCCTTACAAGCGAGTACTTTGATTATATCCAGTTCTATAAGAAAAACAGGGATCTGTCAGCAGATGCCAAGGATAAGGTCAAGCTCAGCATGCAGAAAGCCAAGAACAGTTTCAAAGAAATGTTTATCAGGGATTATGAGGCATGGATTCTGTATGAGGGCTTCGGTTCTCCCAGATTGAACAAAGTGTCGCGTGGCATACTGTTCAGCTACTGTCCGTTTGCCAAGGAGATCCGTGATAAATTAAAAACCAACCCGCTTTACAAGGATATGATGGATCGTTATGACATCAAGCTGAACCAGAAGATCCATCATTTCAATAACCTGTTCCAGAAACTCAAAAACATGGGTGCAGATGTGCCAAAAGAAATTCAGGGACAAAGAAATTATTTGGATAAATAATGATTATGAGAAGAGCTCTCTGCTTACGCTGAGAGCTCTTCTTTTCCTAAGTTACTACTTAACCAGTACAAAACAGCACCCTGATCAGATAGAGTATCGATATATGAACAGGATAAAACGCATAAAAAAAATATTTGCCCTTTCTTATATATCGTTTTTCATTACAACGCAAGATCATAAAGGCAGATATCACAATCGACCAGTACAGTTTAAAGGTTTCCCGGATTACCTGAATGCCGAAAGAATAATATCCAAGCTCGACGTTCCTAAAAACTCTTGCAATGAAGAAAACAACAAAGGGAATCGTGCACTGCAGGCCCTTCTTTTTCCTGAAAAGATACAATCCCAGAATCAAAAGCACACCCGTCCACGCATAATCTGTATTTAGAACCATACTCATCTTAATACCTGCTGCAATGACCGGCAAAGAAGCTGCGTATTTTAAAATCATCTTAATATTTGTTTGATTGACCGCTTCTAACGCCCAGATCATAAGAAGTCCGATCAAAAGCGTCCAAAATACATTCTGATGCGCAAAGTCAATTCCATCATAAAACAAAAAATCAAACGGAAGCTCCGACTGCAAAGCAAAGAGCAGGAGATTTCCCACATATTTTAGTCTGCTGTGGGTATGCATAAAGCCATGTATCAGCAGGAAACAGAACAGTGGAAATGCGATACGCCCTATCACTCTCAAGTCAGAATTAATTCTATAGAGCAATTCCCACACATCATCATTCAGAGGTACATACTGCAGATAATATTCCAAAATTCCTGAAGCTGCATGATCCAGGAGCATAGTAAAGACAGCCACAAGCTTTAACATATCATCAGAAAAGGTATGGGTTTTCTGATCCCATAAATTTCCAATTACAGATTGATTCCCTACGCACTCCATTTAAACTACGTATCCTTTCATCGGCGACCTGTGAATCTCGTCTTTCGCATTATAGCACATAAAGGCGACTCAGGAAACAAATGAATAGTAGTCTGCTTCCGTAAATCGGTGATAAATCGTATGTTCCATTTCAATCTTAACACAATAATACCAGGAATCCGGATTATGATCCGGGAAAAATAAAACATAATCAAAATCCATTTCCGATTCCATCTTCTCACATTGGTAGTGTTCATTAAACTTCACAAAACACGCACATATCTCCTCTATCGTCAGGTTATGATTATTTCGGAACAATTCTATCACACTTTCCAAAAACGGTGGATTCGGCACCTGCTCATGCACATAAACTGCACCTGCTGCAGGGATACATACCTCTATTCTTTCTTCCCTGCACAAGGAAAAATGAATCTTGCCAAGTACAGTTTCCTCAAACCCCTTCTCTTCTTTCAGTAAAGCGACCAGTTCTTTGCCGCTCTTTGCCTCTATTTGGAGTAGAGCACACATTGATCGAACCGGGAAATATAGCCTGATTGTCTCTTCCGCATACCCCAGTTTCAGTTGTGCTTCTTTTATCTGTTCTGTCAGGTTATCAATTAAGCTGTCTTTGTTCATACTTTTTCACTTTGCTTTCCTCATAATACTATGAAGCCGAAATCCTTTCCGCTGTTCAAACAGTTCCGGTTTTAATCCGGATTAGCTGTCATATCAAGAACAATCAGGCTAAGTAAATCAATTTTTCAGACACCCGATTGGCACAATATAAATGCCATCCTCCCTGCGATATGCAAAATCTCCAACACCAATTATTATCATCATAAAGGCCGGTGCCTTCATTTTGGTTGTATCTATTTTGGAAGCCAATGCCTTCAGGTTCGCTGCTCCTTCTTCTATCAGCTTATCTCCGCCAAGCTTTATTTCGGCCAAACCGTATGTTCCATTTTTCAAATGGATCACCGTATCACATTCCAAACCGCTTTTATCACGATAATGTAACACTTCTCCACCGAGACTGTCAGCATACACCCTGAGATCTCTGACGCATAATGTCTCAAACAACAATCCAAATGTATTCAGATCATTCACTAAGTCCCTCGGTCCAATGCCTAATGCTGCACTTGCTATGGAAGGATCCGCATAATATCGTGTATCAGAGCTTCGAATGGATGTTTTTGATCTCAAATTAGGGTTCCATGCCGGCATATCTTCAATCACAAATATCTTTTTTAATGCATTGATATAGGATAACACAGTGTCCTCGTTTATCGATTCCGAATCATTCGCGGCAATATCATCTCTAATCATTGTATTTGCAATCTGAATTCCCTGATGTCGCGCGTAAGAACGCATCAGCCTTTTGACCCTCTCCGGATTTTTGTTCACACCATCAGCTCTATTGATATCTGATTTTACAACCGCAGCGTAATAATCCTCAGCTTGTGAAAGAGCTGCTTTCTCCTTCATTCCTATTGCATGTGGCCATCCGCCTCTGCAGATCAGATACGCCAGAGAATCAATATCATGTCGGTTCTCCCCGCATATCCTCTCCGGTGAGTCAAATAATTCAGCCAGGCTAACCTCTCCTGAAGATTCTCCTGACTCATACAAAGACATAGTTCGCATAGTCAGCCACGTAAACCTTCCGGCTCCGGAATGCGTAATTTCTTTTGTTTCAATCGGAACAGAAGAACCGGTGAGAATAAACTGCCCTTCTTCGCCTCTGCAGTCAACCTCATATCTGACAGCATCCCATATTTTAGGCGCGATCTGCCATTCATCAATCAGTCTCGGAACATCTCCTACGAGCAGTCTTCCCGAATCAATTTCAGACATTCTGATATAGTTCTCTCGCTTTGATGGCTCATCCATACGAATTGTACTTTTCGCGACCTGCAATGCAGTTGTTGTTTTACCACACCATTTGGGTCCCTCAATAAGAACCGCTCCCTTAGCTTCCAATTTATCTTCCAAAAGTTGATCCACGACTCTTTTTTTATACTCTTTCATATACAATCACTCCATATATCCATCATAACATTTTTCGGCGTTTTGGCAAATATTTTTTCGGCGTTTTGGCAAATATTTTTTCGGCGTTTTGGCATCATGTTCAGAGCTAATATGTTAATTGTACGCACATTCTGCAGGATATATTAAATATTTATTGCTTTCCTCATAACACTATGAAGCCGAAATCCTTTTCGCTGTTCAAACAGTTCCAGTTTTAATCCGGATTCCTGACAAAACCGTTCAAAATCCTTTCGACCATAGCAGGCGACATCCCCTTTTCCCAGTAAATGAACCAAAGGCAGTTCCACTACATTAATTAATTTCAGCATAACAGGACCCGCTGTCATATCTCGAATAATCAAACGTCCACCGGGGCGGAGCACACGTTCACAGCTTCTGAAAAAATCCACAGGATGAGGATAATGGTGAAAGCTCATGGAGCAGGTTATCGCATCAAAGGAATTATCATCGAAGGGTAGATTCTCGCAATCGCCACAAACAAATTTTGCGTTTTCTGCCTTCTTTGCCAAAGCAACTTCTATCATTTTAGGTGACAGATCTATTCCTGTATAATGTTTATCAGGGTACTTCTCTGCCAACAGAGAAATGACTGCTCCGGTTCCACAGCCGGCATCCAAAACATCTGTGAAATCCTCTTTTTCCAGTTCTGCCAGTATGTCCGGGTAATCCTTGCGACACAGATTATATACACTGGGATCATCATTATCAAATTGTTCTGCCGCCTTTTCAAACTCTTTTAACGTCATAGATTTTAATTCTTTTGCCGATTTCGCCATAATTATTCTCTTCCCTCTTTCATCCATCTTGTAAATCTGCCAATCAGGGATTGGGCAAATTTTAAATTTACTGCAACAATCATCGCTTTTGTGCTATCACATTGCATAACGGTTGAAACCCTTCCAAAATTAAGGAATACTTTTGAATAGAGAAACCATTTTCGGAAATAAACGAAATCAATTCTCCTGCATCCCATTTATGATAAGTTTTAAACCCTGTAAGTTTTAAAAATTTCATGCGAATACTCATTTTTCTGTCAGGCAGCTGTACAAAATTTGGCACAAACAGATACCCCTGGTCTTTTAGTACCCTATGTATTTCTCTCAGTGCTTTTTCCGGTTCCGGCATAATATGCAGAGCATTGGCTATCATGACCGCATCAAAGCTGTTATCTGCATAAGGAAGCTTCGTTGCATCCTGCACAGAAAAAAAGAGTTTATTTGATTTGACTCTTTTCTTTGCTTCTTTAATCATCTGTTCTGAAAAGTCAGTTGCTTCCCAATGAGCAGTCTTAGGTGCCAGGGGAAATGATAATTGACCGGTTCCACATGCCAGTTCCAACACTGTCATTTCATGGTTCAGTTCCGGTTCTACTTCTCTGCAAATTGCCTCATATACTTTTTTATTATTCTTCATGAACGGTGTATAAAATCCCGCCATTTTCTGCCAGTATTC
>JALETS010000169.1 GCA_022781395.1 Lachnospiraceae bacterium
GGTTCGCAGTACACTGTCCTTATCACTCGCCTTTAACGCCCTGTTAGCCAGTCTGGTAATACCCGTAGCGGATGCATATTCCTCCAGACATCCGAAGTTACCGCATCCACATGCCTCGGTCTCGTTATCCTCTACATGAATGTGCCCAATCTCTCCACCGGCTCCGGTCGATCCGGTCAGAATCTTGCCATTGATAATAATGCCGCCGCCTACACCGGTTCCCAACGTAACCGCAACAAGGCTCTGATGGCCCTGACCTCCGCCCCTCCACATCTCACCAAGGGCTGCCACATTAGCATCGTTACCGCCTTCTACTTTCATGCCATCCAGCAGAGCTTCCAGTTCTTTCTTCAAATCAACCATATCCCAGCCGAGATTTACTGCTTTATGTACAATTCCATTACCGTCAACAGGACCCGGAACACCTACGCCTACACCGGCTACGTCTTCCTTCCCAATCTGCTTCTGCACCATTTTGCTTTTGATAGCCTCTGCAATATCTGCTAAAATCTTCTCTCCGCCGTTCTCTGTCCTCGTGGGGATTTCCCATTTATCAATCACATTGCCATTAATGTCAAACAATCCTAACTTGACGGTTGTACCGCCTACATCTACTCCAAATACATAACTTGCCATTCTTCTCTCCATTCTACGGCGCGCTTATCAAAATATCTGCCATTTTACTATAATATTCTATTCTTCATCCTCATCTTCATCTCTCTTGCGAGCCAAAGAATTCTGTACACGTTTGTATAACTCCTGAGCCGCATTATAGCCCATCTTCTTCTGACGATGATTAACCGCTGCAGACTCACAGATTACTGCCAGATTACGACCCGGTCTGATGGGAATATTATGGCAGACCACCTTATTGCCAAGGTATTCCGTGTACTCTTCCTCCAGACCCAGACGATCATATTCCTTATCCTTATCCCAGTCTTCCAGACGGATGACCAGATCAATACTCTGTGTATCCCTGACACTGGATGCACCAAATAGTGCCTTCACATCCACAATACCGATACCGCGCAGCTCGATAAAGTGCTTCGTGATATCCGGAGCGGAACCAATCAGTGTATCATCACTGACCCTGCGTATCTCTACCACATCATCGGTAACCAGTCGGTGTCCTCTCTTGATCAACTCCAGAGCTGCCTCGGATTTACCGATACCGCTCTCACCTGTAATCAGGACTCCCTCACCATATACATCCACCAGTACACCATGTACGGAGATACAGGGAGCCAGTTTCACATTCAGCCACCTGATAACCTCAGCCATACATGCTGATGTAGCCTTCTTACTCATCAAAAGCGGCACGCCATATTTAACTGCAGTTTCTCTGAATAAATCATTAGGATATAACTCTCTGCAGAAAACGATCCCCGGAATCGGATTATTCAGAAGCTTCTCAAAAATCTCTTTCTGCCTCTCCTCATCCAGTCCGTTCATATAAGAATATTCTACAAATCCTACAATCTGAAGACGTGTTGTTTCGAAATGCTCAAAATAACCTGCCATCTGCAAAGCCGGTCTATTAATATCCGGCTGCGAAACCTTAATCTTAGAAATATCGATTTCCGGTGTCAGGTTTTCCCACTTAAATTTGTCAATAACCTTAGTTAAGCTGATGCTCGCCATGTCCTTCTCCTCATTTCGTATGTGATGATATAAATATACCCCAAATCGCTTCTATTTTAGCATAGAAAACCATTCATCGCAACCAAACAAGATAACTTTATCAGCCAACTTATGTCGATACCCCCAACTTTATCGACATAATATTCCCTTACCTGACTTCATGACCTCATGAAGCACCAGGTCCTGATCTGTGATCAGAATATCCGCCTTTTTCCCTACGCTCAGCGTTCCGTGGCTATCTGCTATACCAATAACCTTAGCCGGATTATAACTTGCTGCACGAACCGCTGCTTCCTTCGGCACGCCCATGGATATCGCCTTTTTCATACAATCAAAAAGGTTAGTAGCGCTGCCCGCAATGGTTCCGTCAGCAAGAAGCGCCCTGCTGCCCTCCACCTTCACAGCCTGGCCACCCAGGGAATAGTCTCCGTCCGGCATCCCGGCCGCCATCATACTGTCACTGATCAGTATCATCCGTTCTGCCCCAAACAGCTTAAAAGTATTTCTCACCATAGCCGGATGTACGTGTATCCCATCACAGATCAGTTCTGCCATGACCCGCTCGTCGTCTGCTGCCGCTCCAATCACTCCAGGCGCTCTGTGGGAAACGGGTGGCATGGCATTATACAGATGAGTTACCTGGGATACCCCTGCCTCAAACGCATTTCGGGCTGTATCATAATCTGCACAGGTATGGGCAACAGAGAAGCGGAATTTCCCTCTGCCATCTCTGATGCAATCCATTGCACCTTCTGACTCCGGCGCGATTGCCACTATCTTAACCAGCCCGGCTGCCGCTTTTTGTAATCTCTCCAGCATTCCGAGATCCGGTTTCGCGATGTATGCCGGGTTCTGGGCACCTCTTTTCTCATAAGAAATAAAAGGTCCCTCTAAATAGATCCCCCTGATGATCTCTCCGAATGGAACCGGTTCTGCCCGGTCTTCTTCCGCATAGGCTGCACAGACACTACAGATGCCGGACAGCTTCTCTTCACTGAAGGTCATAGTTGCCGGACAGATTGTGGTAATACCATGTGTCAGTTCATATTCTGCAATCGCCCGGAAAGCTTCTGCCGTTCCGTCACAGAAATCATATCCGGCACAACCGTGGAAATGAATATCAATCAGCCCCGGGAGAAGATAACGCTTTCTCTCTTCCTCTGTAAGCGTCTCCGGATCACAGGAATTAACTTCGCAAATGGTATCCCCCTCTATCCGCAGTTCTCCCGGTTCAAATGTAAATTGCTCTGTATAAATCATACCTTTAAGCATCTGCAAAACCTAACTCTCCTATATTTCCTTATTCTGTTCCCGGAAAAACTCATAAATCTGCTGTGCAATATGCTCCGGTATCTCCGGCACCTCACACAACTGCTCCACAGAAGCTTCCCTGATCTCCTGTATGGAACCAAAGTGTTTCATCAGTGCCTTACGTCTGGCAGGGCCGACACCGGGTATATCATCCAACACGGACTTGACCTGTGCCTTAGATCGTAAGGACCTGTGATATTCTATGGCAAACCTGTGGGCCTCATCCTGAATCCGGGTGATCAGCTTAAATCCTTCCGAATGGGTATCGATGGGAATCTCCACATTCTGATAATACAAACCTCTGGTACGGTGATTATCATCCTTT
>JALETS010000189.1 GCA_022781395.1 Lachnospiraceae bacterium
TTGAGCCTGTGGTAACAATCAAGTCTACATTAAATGCGGATTCTACCGCTGCATTGGAGACTCTCTGTGAGGCACTGTTGCAGTAGAAGCAATATAGTCGGTTCCTTTCCAGACCAGCCGGATGGGATTCAGTGTTTCATCGGAGGGGTAATGCAGGATAAAGCCGATGGTTCCGTATACAATGTACTCATGGATACTGCTTAACGTACCTTCTAACTGAGCCATGATAATACGGATTCGTTGTTCTGTTTCATAATCACCGGTACAACGGTAGGTTTCCCCCAATGTTTCCAATAGAGCCAGTTTATGTCTGGCATCGATCATGAAACAACGGTTTTCTGCTTCGACCAGCATTTGCTGGCTCTTATTCCGGTCAGGGATAGCTGTCTGTCTTGCTTTGTCGATTTCTTTTTGAAAAGCATTCAGCAGATCGGTAAAAGCATCCGTGTAGCTTCTGCAGCGGGAGGCATTGAGAATAATGTCGTCCCGATACCTGTGATATTTTACTTTATCGTGAAGTTGGAGTAGTTTATTCATAACTATATTATACACCTGTTTTGAAAATAATTGTAACTATTTAGCAAGAGAGAAGGAAATGATTATGGAAAAGGATATGACTCAGGGGAACCCTATGAGATTGATATTGGGCTTTGCCGTACCGCTCTTATTGGGACTGTTATTCCAACAATTTTACAGCATGGTGGATACTGTTATTGTGGGACATTATCTGGGAGTGGACGCGTTGGCAGCAGTAGGCGCTACCGGCTCAGTTAATTTTTTGATCATAGGCTTTTGTATGGGAGTATGTAATGGTTTTGCCATTCCTATTGCACAGGAATTTGGTGCAAAACAAGAGAGAATTCTCCGTAAATATGTGGCAAATTGTGTCTGGCTGTCTGTAATATTTTCAGTGGTCACGACAGTAACAGTGGTTTTATTGTGCCGCCCGATTTTACAGACCATGCGCACTCCGGATAATATTATAGAGGATGCATATCTGTATATTGTAATTATTTTTGCGGGTATTCCGGTGGTTTTTCTCTATAATATGACAGCGGCAGTTCTCCGTTCTTTGGGAGACAGCAGGACGCCGGTTATTTTTCTTGTAATGGCAGCCGTCCTTAATATTTTTCTGGATCTTTTGTTGATTATAGTGATTCCGCTTGGCGTGGCCGGAGCTGCAATTGCGA
The DNA here is from genome assembly GCA_022781395.1 of Lachnospiraceae bacterium. Lineage (GTDB taxonomy): Bacteria > Bacillota > Clostridia > Lachnospirales > Lachnospiraceae > UBA3282. Next base: position 1,191 of record JALETS010000189.1, read on the forward strand.
CAGTCGTTGCACAGGCCATAGCAGGATTGGGGTGCCTTATCTATATGTGCAGGAAATTCACAATTTTGAAGATGACCGGTGATGAATGGAAATGGGACAGAAAATGTGTCGGGAAGCTGTGCGGCATGGGAATCCCTATGGGATTACAGTATTCTATTACGGCAATCGGTAGTGTTATTTTGCAGAGCGCAGTCAATTCCATTGGTTCTGACGCGGTGGCTGCGGTAACTGCGGCAAATAAGCTTGCTATGCTGATTGTGTGTCCTTTTGATGCCATGGGATCCACTATGGCAACTTATGGAGGGCAGAATGTAGGTGCAGGACGGTTGGATCGCGTGGATCAGGGACTAAAGGCATGCAGTTTGTTAGGACTTTTCTATTCGTTGTTTGCGGTGTTAATTGTATATACTGTGGGAGACAAAATGTTGCTTCTGTTCCTGGAGCAGAGCGAGATATTTATTTTGGGAAATGCAGATATTTTTCTGCGCATCAGTGCATTATTCTATTTCCCTCTGGCATTGGTTAATATTGTACGATTCCTGATTCAGGGTATGGGATTCAGTAAGCTGGCGGTTTTTGCAGGTGCCTTTGAGATGGTAGCAAGAGGACTGGCCGGCTTTGTGCTGGTACCGCATTTTGGATTTGTGGCTGTATGTTATGCGAATCCGTTGGCATGGATTTTTGCGGATATTTTCCTGATTCCTGCATTTTTCTATGTAAGGAAAATACTGGCAGGTGTATTGAAAGAGCAGAAGGAGTAATAGCTATAATGAGTGTAACGATTTTTACCATGACACATAAGAAATTTCCGGCACCAAAGGACCCTGTTTATGTACCACTGCATGTGGGCAGAGCCGGCAGCGAGGATCTGGGATATCCGGGAGATCATACAGGGGACAATATCTCCGATAAAAATTGCTATTATGGGGAACTGACAGGAGTTTACTGGGTATGGAAAAATATGCGTACCGACGGTTATATAGGAATTTGTCATTATCGCAGATATTTCTGCACAGAGGAAGGCAGAATACTGACAGGCAGTGAATATGAGAAAATCCTGTCGGAATATGATATGATCACCTCTAAGAAATTGAAATTAAATTATTCCTATTTTGATGGCTATGCCGGTGACTACAATATTATGGATTTGATCACTGTGGGCGAGGTCATCAGGCAGTATTATCCTGAGTATTATGCAACCTTTGAACGGCTGGTTCATGGTAAGGGAACCTACTTCGGGAATATGATGGTATGCTCCAAAAGGCTGTATGATGCTTATTGCGAATGGCTTTTCGGTATTTTTGAGAAGGCAGAAAGCCGAATTGATGCTTCGGGTTATGATGATTATCATAAGCGTGTCTACGGTTTCATATCCGAGTTTCTGCTGATGGTCTGGGCGGAAGTGAACGGACTGAAGGTATATGAATGCAAGGTGGGCATGACAGATGAAAAGCGGGAGACCGCTGAGATGAAGGAACGGCTTGCCGATTATTTTGCTGCAAAGGATATTGCCGGTGCCAAGGAGTATATTTTGTCATGCTTAGAGAAAAGACCGGATGTGCTGATGGAAGCATCTGATATTACGGGTGAATTAAAGCTATCCATGCAGGTAATTGCTGTCTGTGAACTGGAACAAGAGGAATACGGCAGCAGTGTGATTGACAGGATACAGGATTATCGGGAATTGATGGAGTATTTTCGGAAACTTAATGATGTGGTCAATGCTTTC
>JALETS010000246.1 GCA_022781395.1 Lachnospiraceae bacterium
TCCATACCCATCATGTCCATGAAGGTATCCCTTTCATTATGCGGGAACAGCATTTCCATGTACAGATTCCCCAATAAATTCTTCAATTTTTCAGGGTCAATATCAACCACCGGAAAATCATCGGCTTCCAATCGCTTCAGATTCTCCAGAACCTGATCAATGCTCGGCTGTGGAGGCGGTACCGGTGTTGCTTCCACTTCTGCCTTTTCTTCCTGAGGTTTTGGCACATCCGGTTCCATAATTGCCTTGGATTCCGGCACATTGTATACAACATTTTTACAAGTCTTTTCAAAACACTCCGGAGCATACTCTGCCAGATACCGCAGATCGTCCATAGTTAATGGCTTTTTATTATGTATTTTAAGATATATATTGACGAGATTTGTATCCTTTTCCATTAGTTGTCCCCATCATTTATTACAAGTCATGCAATGCCTTTTCCAAGTCTGCCACAAACTGTTTTTCACTCAAAACCTCTGTCCTGCCCAGATCGCTGCGCCAGGTATATTGTTCCACAGTGGTAGTGACTTCCCATACCTTATGAATATCGTATTGCAGTATAGCTTTTATATTGGAAACTGCCATGTTAGTGACCCCCCTCTTTCAGATTGATGTCTCCTTTTATCCTATTCCTCATTCTCTTCTCACTTATTTATCTCCCTGATAATCACAATAGCTTAGACAATATATAGAATATCACAAGTACCTTAACAAATAAAGAGGACAGTGAATCCTGTCCCCTTTATCCAACTTAATACTTATGTATAGGTATATTATAGAATAGATTTTGCCATCAGTATTAAATAAAATCATGAATTTGTCGCAACCCATGCGAAAAACTACACTATTACCATTTTACTCCGTCTCACGAATTGCTTTTCGCACAGGCAGAATACAACCGGGTGATACACTCAGTTCATCTATACCCATATCCAGGAACGTCCGGGTTAATGTTGTATCAGTTCCAAGTTCTCCACAAATTCCGACCCAGATTCCTGCTACATGTGCATTATCCGTTATCATCTGAATCAGTTTCAAAACCGCAGGATGGTGTGCATCATAAAAGGAATCAAGGTTCGCATTTTGACGGTCTATTGCCAAAGTGTATTGTGTCAAGTCATTCGTTCCTATACTAAAGAAGTCAACCTCTTTTGCTAATTCATCACTCATTAATGCTGCAGCAGGGGTTTCAATCATAATTCCTTCCTCAACATTTCCGAGCTTAAATCCTTCCTGTAACAATTCTTCCCTTTTGTAAGCCTGAAACTGTTCATCCTCAGTCGGATAGTGGTCAGACTCCAAATACAGGAACTCACTTCTAAAAAGACCAATGCCACCTGCATCATTTTCCATTACGGAAACAAGGTCTCCCGGATTCCCAATATTGGCATATAAATTAATTTTTTGACCGGATTTTGTAATATTTTCTTTTCCTTTTAATGTCTGCAAGAGTTCCTTCTGCTCGTCATCGGCTGCTTTTCTCTTGAAAAATTCCTCAAGTACCGGCATCTCAGGATCTACCAAAAACTTTCCTTCGTATCCATCTACAATTCCGATTTTTTCCGTCCCATTCCTCACTGATTTCAACTCCAACCAATGCCGGAATCCCCATTGTTCTTGCCAAAATAGCTGTATGTGAATTAGCAGATCCTAATCTTGTTACAAATGCCAGTAATTTGCTTTTATCCATCTGAACCGTTTCACTCGGTGCAAGATCATCTGCCACGATAATAACAGGTTCATCATCAAGCTGTTTGCCTTCAGTATTTCCACTTAAAATGGAAACGACACGGTTCGTAATATCCTTTACATCAATAGCACGCGCTTTGAAATAGTCCTACTACTTTTCAATCACTATTATTTACCTAATACATACTTTTCCAATGCAATGGCAACACCGTCTTCTTCATTACTGGCTGTTACCACATCCGCTACTCTTTTGACCTTATCAGGCGCATTACCCATAGCCACTCCGAGACCTGCTGTTTGAAGCATTTCAATATCCAGTTCCTGATCTCCAAATGCAATTGTTTTACTCAGATCAATATGCAGCATATTACATAGGGCAATCATTGCCACTCCCTTATGGAATATGCTCGATTGGCATTAAATAACGAGATGCAAGCATGGGTGGATGCGGAGGACTGTTTAGATGTGTGGTAAATCAATCATGAAAATTTTAGATAAATAAAGGACGAATATGTGGTAAAATTGCACATATGGTAGCCTTGTTCAAGAGACTACCGAATCGGGATTTTCTTATTTAAGGAGGATATAAGCGTTGATAAATTTAGTGGCACTTCCGTGTCTTTGTGTTGATGTTTTTGATGGAACTAATGAGATGCATGCAGGTGGTGAGGCACTTAATTTTGCTGCTCATGCGTCACGCTTCGAGGAAATCAATGTTTCATTGATAGGTGCAGTAGGACAAGATTCTTATGCCGACTGCATTATGGATTCTATTTCTGGTAAAAAAATTGATGTAAGTCATATAAGAGTTGAAAAGGGAAAAGTAACAGCTAACAATCGAACTTATCTTACTCCGGATGGCGATAGATATTATAAAGAGGATTCGTGGGCGGGAGATATTGTTGACAAAATGATATTGAACCAGAATGAACTTGAGGTGGCTAAAAAATCAGATATAGTTTTTGTCCATTTCTGGGCAGGATGCTTTAACCAAATCATAGAATTGAAAAAGAATAGTAACTTTAAGCTCGCTGTTGATTTTGTTGAATATCGTGATTTTGAAGATATGGAAAAATATGCTCCTTATGTTGATTATTTTATGATAAG
>JALETS010000234.1 GCA_022781395.1 Lachnospiraceae bacterium
TAGCTTATAGTTGCAATACAACGAATAAGATTAAGATGTATATAGAATTCGAGGGACAGGGAACAAACACACCGGGAACGGCAATCACGATGAATGTTAAGATTAACAAATAATGTTTAAAAATACACTTCAGATAGCAGATAATTCATCTTATATCTGAAGTGTTGTTTTTGTGGATAAGGACAGAGAGTTTATTCTGAACTTTTCAGAAACCGGATAAATTTCAGTAAATCACGCCTTTCCTTGGCATTCAGCTGCTGAATATCATATACAACATCATGCATTGTGATTTTGCCGAGATACGTATTCTTTAAGTTGGTATTCCCAAGATATCCGCTATCCGCACCAAGGAGATAGTCTGTACTGACCTTATAGTATTTTGACAGCTTCTGTACTACTTCAATGGGAATATCACGGGTGCCGTTTTCATAATTGGAATAGGTTTGCTGCGAAACATCCAGATACTTGGCAACTGTTTTCTGTTTCAAATCATGGTCTTCCCGTAAATCCCGGAGCATTTCACGTAATTCTTTCATGGTGCTGTGTCTCTCCAATCCCAGCATACTGTGCAGATTCAAAAATAGCTTTGTTGTCGTAAATGCTATCACACAACAAAAAGTTGTAGATTGAAAAACTTAAAAAGGAGTGCGCGAACAGTTTGCACAACATATTGTTGTACAAACGGGCGGATAAAATACGTGGAAAGGCATGTTGGGTAAGTATTGTGTTGAAAATACTATGAGTAAAATGTACAATAGATGAAAGAATAGAAATATAGTTAACGGCAACCAATGAGTAACATAGATAATGATAGGATTTATACGGGAATATAGGGCGGATATGAAAAAGGAATGGGTCAGAAAGATAGTCAGTATAGGGATACTTGCTCTGTTGGCAGGAGCCGTATTTTTCTGTGCTTATTTTTACAGACATTATGACGGACAGACGGAAGACATGGAAGAGAGCAATGCTGTTACCATAGAAGCGCAGGTGGAGGAAGAAAGCATAGAGCCGGAGGAAAACCCGGAATCAGAGGAGAACAACAACTATGATTTTGAAGGTTTTCTGGATATTTATGCAGTAATAGGCAGCGGGACCGGAGGCAGAAGCCATAAGCTTTATGTTCAGCAGGATACATGCTGTTTCTTTCTGCCTTCTTATGCGATGGAAGGACATGTTACATGGCAGTTTGATGAGGAAACATACGATATTACAGTTGATGGGAAGAAGATTACCGACGGCGACATACTGGAAATGCCGGAAGAGGAACAGTTCATAACTGTCAGACAGGCAGAGAGCGGTCAGGCAGTCGAATACAAATTGAAGGTTATGCAATCGGAATGTATCCCTGCAGTTTATGTGGATACGGACAGTCACAGTATGCAATATCTGGAGCAGGATAAAGAGCATGAAGAAATGGGGCAATTCCGGTGTATCACAGATACTGGGGAAGTAGATTCGGAAGGCGGACTTGATAAGATTTCCGGCAGAGGCTATTCCAGCTTTAGTGCAGGTAAGAAATCCTATACGATTACTTTTGAGAACCCGCAGGATGTAATGCAGATGGGAAGTGCCGGTAAGTGGGTGCTGCAGGCGAATGCCTATGATCTGACACGTATGCGTAATAAGACTGTTTATGATCTGGCAAAGGATATGGGAGTTCCTTATGCGGTGGATTCTGCCTACGTTGATGTATATTTTAATGGCGAGTACGCGGGTAACTATCTGTTATGTGAGAAAATAGAAGTGGCGCCGAACAGAGTTAATATTGGAGACAATTATCTGTTGGAAGGGATTTTTGCCGGCAGATCTGAGGAGGATATTAGTTTTATACAGGGCAAAGCCGGTTGGTATGAGGTCAAGAATCCACAAGAGGTAACAGAAGAAGATCTGGCATTTCTTCAGACATATATGGATGATATTGTTGAGATGATCGAAGAATGTGATACGGAGGAAGAGTATAAGAAGTTACAGCAATACATTGATATAGATTCCTTTGCACAGATGTATATATTGGATGAACTGACGAATGAGCCGGATCTTAACAGAGCCAGCACCTTCTACTTTATTATGGAGGAAGGAGAGGGACGAAAGCTTTATGCAGGCCCGGTATGGGATTATGACCGGTCCCTGGGGAATGTAGAGGGAGCCAGATACGAGTATCTGACCTGTCTGTCGCCGGGACTCGGTGAGAAGCTCTTTGCATGTGCATATTTCAGGCAGGATGTAACAGAACGGTTTGCTTCGTTATATGAACCTGTAATCACACAGTACCTGGATGATATAATCCGGAGATATTATGAGACAATCTGCGCATCTATCCGGATGGATGAGATCCGTTGGGATTCTCCGAAGAATAATAGTTATACTAATTTTAATGCAGAATATATCTCCTTTGAGGACGCAGTAGAATATATGACCTACTATCTGAATGTCAGATATCAGTTGGTCAGAGGATATCTGTATGAGCCGGAGCAGTATCATCAGATAGAGTTTGTGAATACCGCTTCCCGTCTGGAATATGACAGCCGGCGGTACTGGGTACGGGATGGAGAGAAAATTCCCGATGAAGTATTGACATATTTGCGGCAGATTTTCGAATGTGACGGCTGGTCTTATGAGGACGGCAGGCATTGTCAGGTTAACAGACCGATTTTTGGAGATATGAAATTATACTCCTACACAGAAGAAAAGCAGTCTGAGGAAGTACAGGAAGAAGTCGTTGTACAGGAGAGTGAGAGTACCGGCTATAGTAAACGGTTTGTACTGTTGTGTATGATGGTGGCAGCAGGTGGCGCCGGGATATGCGGCATTATATTGGGCTGTGCAGTTCAAATCATAAGAAGCAGAAAGAAAGAGAAAAGTCGAGAGAGCTGATATGCAGAAAGTATCGTTGCTGGTGACTACCTATAATGCACAGGATAATCTGTCTATTACCCTGCAAAGTATAGAGAGTCAGGATTATGGGAATATAGAAGTGGTTATTGTTGACGGAAAGTCTCAGGATGAAACGCCGGCTCTTATCCGGAAGTTTGCTGATATGCATCATGATGAAGAGGAGCATATTTTCGTACGCTGGATTTCGGAACCGGACAGGGGGCTGTATGATGCAATGAATAAGGCATGGTCTATGTGTACCGGAGATATTGTTGCGGTCTGCAATGACAAACTGTGTACACCGGATGCGATTACAAAGCTGGTCAATGCAATTGAGAATGCCGGAGAAGGCTGTGTAGGGGCGCATGCGGATCTTGTATATATGCAGGGAGAGCATGTGGTAAGAACATGGCATATGGGAGAGGGACGGCTACAGGACGGTTGGATGCCGGGGCATCCAACTTTATTTCTTAAAAGGAATATATACGAGAAATACGGAGTCTATGACATTCATTATCACTGTGCGGCAGATTATGAGTTTATGGTAAGGTTTTTGAAAGATGAGCAGAACCGCCTTGCCTATGTGCCGGAAACACTGGTAGCCATGTTCTATGGTGGAACCAGTAATGCGGGACTTCGTAATTATCTGGTGTCTTTCAAAGAGGCATATCAGGCACTGGTCAAGAACAGGATTCCTCATCCCTTCATGATTACAGTTAAGAGAACGTGGAAGGTATTGCATCAATTTTAACAAGGAGTACCGGTAGATTGAAGAAAGAAAGAAATCTTTTATATAGCATTGTTAATACAATCATCAGAATTCCGGTGACGGGAATTGTTTTTCTGCTGTTTCTGCATAGTATCTTCAGCACAAGCTTTTTGGGTGAGATTGTCAAAGAGGACGGAAGCATGCAGGCGACAACCCGGAATATTGCAGACAGCCCCATAAAGCATATTGTTGTCTTTCTGGTGGTCACTGTGGCAGTTTTATTGTTATGCAGGTGGATTGGAAAAAAGCAGAATGCGCGGAAGTGGCTGAACAGGTATGCTGATAAAATACCCGGCATTTTGTGTTTGTGTCTGTTTCTGGCGGGGACCTGCTGGATCATGGCAACACAGTTGCTGCCGGGGTCTGATCCGGCTAAGGTGTATGCGGTGGCGATGCAATGGCGGGCAGGAGATTTCACGGCTTTTGAGGAAGGGAACTATCTTTTCTGTTATCCGTTTCAATCCGGCATTGTACTTTTCTATTACTTATTGTCCTTCATATTTGGGATTGATAATACGATCGGACTGCAGTTTGTGAATCTGACAGCGCTTGTTCTGATATACAGTCTTCTTGTCTGGTTTATGCGTTTTCACCGGCGGGAGGACAAGGTAGTACCGGCTGCAATATATCTTGCATTGATGTGCTGGGTGCCGATATTCTTCTACATCACTTACATCTATGGTATTTTACCGGGGATGGCATGTTCGCTGGGGGCAGTCTGCCTGGCGGTAAAATATCTGCATACCCGGAAAGCTCGATATATGGCAGCTTCCGCTTTATGTATCGGGACTGCCACGGTACTTAAGATGAATTGTCTCATTTATCTGGTGGCAATAGCCTGTTTTATGCTGTATGATGCGTTGGATCTTTGGCTGGTCAGGAAAGAGTCGTGCAGAAAATGGATGGCATCGGTTGCTTTTGTGCTTGTAATGGCATTCAGCGTCTGGGGCTGTAATTTTGTAACGGAGAAATATGTAGAGCATCTGTCAGGTTATGATATGCCGGAGGGAGAGGTCATGCTTTCCTGGGTAGTTATGGGATTACAGGAAGCGCCGAGAGGGCCGGGAAATTATAATGGGTATAACGGTAATGTGTTTTTCGATAATCATTTTGATACAGAGTTAGCCAATGAACAGGCTTTGACTGATCTGAAAATGATTGTTAAGAAAATGGTAGAAAATCCGCTGGATAGAGGAGTGGACTTTTTTGCCAGAAAGACTGCTTATCAGTGGAATGATCCGACATTTATCTCTCTGGAGCGTATGAGAGGAAGGAAATCTGCAATCAGTATTTCTGCTCCTGTCCAAAGTATGATTGAAGGTCAGGGCAGTGTTATGCTTTCTGTTTACCTGAATTTTGCTCAGACATGGATACTTGCGGGAATGCTATTGTATTTGTTACTGAACCGGAAGAACCGCGATTTGTCTGAACTGATGGTGGCAGTTGTCTTTTTGGGAGGATATCTTTTTCATTTGGTATGGGAGTCTAGTGCGTCCTATACTATTCCATATTTTGTGCTGCTGATACCTTATGCGGTGAAAGGATTCTGTGACTGGATCCGATGCTTAAGCAGGATGACAGACAGAATCAGGAACGGAGAGAAGCCGGATGGCAGCTTTTATCGGGCTGAGATCGGAATCGTGTGTGTGTGCCTGATCGTTATAGGCGTAAGCAGAACCAATCTGTTCCGCAACACCATTGTATTAGATGACGGGGTGGAAGCAGAGGAACAGTTCTATCAGTGTTTTAGCAGTAATTGGAATAACCCATAGAGGCGATGTCTGATGCAGAAAGTATATAACTTATTGTGCAGACCGCCTATCTTGCTGACTTTCGCTGCGCGAAATGCCTTGCGGATTGGTGGGTAATTACATTCGTTCCGGAAAGATTGCTTAAATTCTTTTTTGGACACAAGCATCTCTTTGTAAATCGGTACAAATGTCAGCAGGCACTGATAGACAAAGTAATAATCCAACTGCTTTTCCATGTATGGATATCTGGAAAGGTCGATAATTTGCTTATAGGTGTCGAACATTTTGCGATTTTCATGTAAGCGACTATAGGGTATACTGTGATGGCTGACAGAGTCAGAGTTGCTGCGATAGTAGTAGAAAGCTTCGTCAAAGAAGTAAATGGAGTCGGCTTCCAACATGCAACTGTAAGAGGCAAGTCCGTCTTCACCTACAATTACGTCCTGAGGAACATGAAATATATGTTTCTCAAGCAGATTACGACGAAATATCTTGTTGCACAAGCTGGGAGCAATACCGTATTTGAAAAAAGTGCCAAAATAAATCATGTAAGGATAGATTTCTTTCTCAAGACGGGATTTGTTATATAATCCGGCCGGAAATGGACTGCTGCAGATTATCTCCTTATCGGGAGTGGCAGCAATATAATTACAGTGTAGGATATCAGCATGGGTATTTGCGGCTGCATGGCACATACGGGTATACATAGCCGGAGCAATCCAGTCGTCGCTGTCTACGAAGGTTACATATTCTCCGCGACTGAGGCGAAAGCCCTGCTGCCTGGCAGCAGTATGACCGCTGTTGGGCTGGTGCAGGCACTGTATTTGAGAATATTTGGTTGCATAATCATCGCATAGCTTTGAGGAAATATCTGTGGAACCATCATCTATGAGAATCAGTTCATAATCTGTGAAGGACTGGGCTAGAATACTGTCAATACAGATGGCAAGGTAGTCTTTGGCATTATATACAGGTATGATGATACTTAAAAAGGGGGTAGACGACATATCCTTCTCCTTATTGATAAGTTATTTTATTGCTAAGGGGATTTTATAGTCCCATGATGCTCTTATTGTAGCTTTTTTAGGAATTGTTTGCAAGCAGGGGCCTGACATTCATATTGGAGACCGGACTGTGATGTGTCGGATAGAGAGTGTGATTAAAATGGATAAAATAGTGTTTGTGATACCGGATATGCCGGGAGGCGGAACGGAACGTGTGGTAGCTCTCCTGGCCAATGAATATAGCGCCGGAGGGCGGGAAGTGGGAATCCTGTTATTTGCGGGGCATGATATTGCATATCCGCTGCGGGAGCAGATTGAGGTAGTCAGTGTGGGTGCTCCATCGGGCGGAAAGTTTACTGCCAGAATTGACAGACTGCGCCGGATGCGCCGGTATTATCGTGAGAATAAGAACTGCGAGATATGGGCTTTCAGCGTCATGGGAGCCGTTTTCTCAGCGATTGCCGCAATAGGCCAGAAGCATTTCTTCCTGGTTTCTGAGCGGAACGACCCCAATCAGTACGATCACAGGATGATACGTAATCTGTTCTATCGAAGAGCTGATGTGGTAGTATGTCAGACCCCGGATGCTGCGGGAAGCTTCCCGGCAGGGATTGCGCGAAAAGCGGTTGTAATTCCCAATCCTATAGAAGCCGATGGAGTGGAACCCTATGATGATATCCGGGAGAAAAGGATTGTGGCAGTGGGCAGGCTGAATCCACAGAAGAATCACAAATTGTTGATTAAGGCATTTGCCGGTTTCGTGAAAATACACAGTGATTTTGTACTGGAACTTTACGGCAAAGGAGAACTGGAAGAAGAATTACGACTGTATGCCGGAGAACTGGGTGTTAGTGGGCAGGTAATTTTTAAAGGTTTCTCAGATCATGTGAAAGAGGATATTAACCGGGCAGCGATGTTTGTACTGTCTTCTGACTATGAAGGGATTTCCAATTCCATGCTGGAGGCTATGGTGCTGGGGGTACCGGTAATCGCCACGGACTGCCCCATTGGTGGTTCCAAGATGTATATTGAGGATCATGTTAATGGTATTTTAGTGCCTGTCGGAGATGATCAGGCGTTGTTGAATGCGATGCTGGAGCTGGCAGAGGATGAGGAATTAAGCCGTAATATCAGTATGGCGGGCAGGAAGCTGAAGGACACTAATACCGTGTCAAAGATAGCAGACAGATTTTTGAACATAGTGGATTCCGATAAGAGGTAAGAAAGGTAACATTATATATGAGCAAGGTATTGATCATCAATCCTATTTTATATACTGCAGAGACTAATCAGATTCCGAAGGTGGATTCTATTCAGGATACGATGATCTATACGATGTGCAAAGGCTTTTTGAAAGCCGGGCATCAGGTAACACTTATTGCAGCAGAAGACTATAAGCCGCAGAAAGAGGAAGTGTATCCCTTTCCGGTTATCTGGATGAAGACAATATGGCATAAGATATTTCAGCCCAGATGTTTCCCGTATATGCCGGAACTCAGAAAATATCTGAAACAACATAGGAAATACGATTTGATTATTTGCAGTGAGATGTTTGCTACATGGTCATATACAGCGGCAAGAGTGTGCCCGGATAAGACTCTGATATGGCATGAACTGGCTGCTCATAATCAGATCCTGCATCGGCTGCCATCCGGATTCTGGTACAACATTGTGGCGCGTCTGTGGATGAGTCATGTAACGGTAGTGCCCAGATCAGAATCTGCGGCGGCATTTATCAGACAGTTTTCACATCGTGTAACGGATATGGTGATTGACCATGGCGTAGATCTGGATAAATTCCCGATGGATGAAGCAGTGCAGAAGAAAAAACAGTTTGTAGTAGTATCCCAGCTGATTGAGAGGAAACGGATCGATCGGACGATTCTTGCTTTTGCGGATTTTATAAGAAGAGGAAACGAAGATTACAGGCTTTATCTGATTGGAGACGGGGAAGAGGAGAAGGCACTGAGAGAACTTGTGTCTAATCGGGGATTAGAGGCTTATGTAATCTTTTGCGGCAGGATGGCACATGAACAACTGATGCCGATTGTGGCAGAGTCTCAGGCAATGTTAGTGTATACGGCAAAAGATAACAATATGGTGTCGATCGTGGAAAGTATTGCGGTGGGAACGCCTGTCGTGACTACATCCGTGCCTTATAATGCTGCTTACATCAGGGCTGACCGGTTGGGAATTGTGGAGGATGAATGGTCTGCCGATGCACTTTCCCGAATCGTCCGTGACAATAAGGAATATGTGCAGAATTGTATTGATTATCGGGACAGGTTGTCTAATGTTCATGGGGCGGAATGTTTTATCGGTCTTGCAAACTTGATTTTTCGCTAGTACAAAGGTAAAATAAAAAGGGCATTGTGCAACGGAAGAAAGCTGAAAGGAGAAACGATGCTTTCTGTACTTAGAAGTGAACTAAAATATTGGATCAGCTATCGGGACAGTCTTTTGCTGCAGGCAGAGTTGGATAAACTGCTTATGCCGGATGAGTATTCACAGGATGGTTTTTACCGGGTCAGAAGTCTGTACTTTGATTCAATTAATCAGATAGATTTTACAGAGAAGCTGGATGGTGTGGAATCCAGAAAAAAGATCCGTATGCGGATATATGATGAGGATACACAGACTGTCAAACTGGAATGCAAGCAGAAAACGGGGGCATTACAGCATAAAGAAAGTTTGCTGATCACTAGGGCAGAGGCAATGCAGTATATGGAAGGTGATTACAGTGGACTGTTGGAACGACCGGAGGAGACTGCGTGGCGGTTGTATTCGGATATGACATTAGGAGGTTATCGACCTGCGGTGATTATAGAATATGACAGATGTGCATATCTGTATGGAGAGTATAATACGCGAATTACCATTGACAGGAATGTTAGAAGCTCAGAACTTTGTCTGGATTTATTTGAGAGAGAGATACCATGGATTCCTACGATTGATAATCAGGTCATCCTGGAAGTGAAATTTAATGAGAAATTGATAGAACCGATCAAACGTATCCTGGCTAAGTATCATCTGACGAACGTTTCTGTCAGTAAATACGGAAGCGGACGCCCGATTTTAGAGCAATATATTGTATGATTATAACAACGGAGGAAGGATAGATGTCAAAGAAAGATATATTGGAATGGTTTACTGCGAATGGTGAGTCTCTTGGAGTGGACAAGATTCTGTTTGTGCTTTGTATGGCGCTGATAGTTTCGGCAATCATTTTTATTACTTATAGACTCGCATATACAGGGGTAAGCTATAACAGCAGATTTAATGCAAGCAATGTGGCTATTGTAATGATTACGGCGGTTATTATGCTGATGATCAGTAGTAATATTGCAATTTCATTAGGTATGGTGGGCGCTTTGTCCATTGTAAGGTTCAGGACGGCGATCAAAGATCCGGCTGATACGGTCTACATATTTTGGGCAATTGTAGAGGGTCTGTGTGTAGGTGCACAAATTTATAAGCTTGCCATTGTATCCACCTTATTTGTGGCTGTTATTCTGTTGGCGCTCAGTTATTATGCAAGTATTCAGAGAAAATATCTGATTATTGTACGGGGTACGAAAGAGGTAGAGTTGGAACAGGTCAGGGAGTGCCTGGCACCTTATTATTCTAAGCTT
>JALETS010000237.1 GCA_022781395.1 Lachnospiraceae bacterium
ACCGATAACAAGAGAGAATGTATATGTGTTACAGATGTTGGAGTTGTTGAAAAATCTTGACGCATACTTAGATTGTACTTATGAAGAGGCTCGGGAAAAATTTGCTGAGTATATATCCGTTTGTGAAATTACAAAAAGTGATGTAGAGATGTATATCAAAGAATATCAGGAGTCAACGCTTAAATATTATTATAAACTGGAGTTGGACAAGGCACTTACATAAAGAAGAGGAATAGGAAAATGTGCATCACTCTCACAGTGACACTTAGCACATACACCTTGTTCGCCCATCCTAAGATTATTCTAGGCATGATACAACAGTAAAACATAATTCCGTTCGCCCACCCCGTCACTAATCAACGAAGGTCGAACGAATTTCGCAAAGAATCAATTTACATTCCGGTTCGTCCATGCTACAATATCCCCAGGTGGACGAAAATGGTGTCGTTCGGATGCGGACAAAAGGGGCGTGATACACAAGGTGTTTCCCCGAATCCGTGATACGAATCTGCAACATTTCCCCCGGAAAAAGATAAAATAATAGGTAAAATACCCATAAAATGAGTCACAAAACGGCAAAAACCGTAACAAATAAGTTTCTAAACGCAACCAAATCAGACCGTGAAGGTGGTAGAACAGTAGGTTCTGGACGTGTTGCTACTATCATCGAGTAATCTACGCGAAAGCAATGAGATAAGTGCTTAAGGGCGCGTAATAAACAGCCACTGCAAGCTTGCTTGTATGTGGCTGTTTTTGCGTGTCTGCGGGCATTTGACGAATGCCCGCGACCGAGGAAATGCGAAGCATTTTCGAGTGGCGCTTATCGGTCTTTCGGAGATCTCTTCGGAGACCTTTTAGATGAGAGAGCCCCTTTAGTATGCGAAGGTAAGTATTATTATGATTTACAACCAGACATTTTTTTGAAGAATAGAGTGACAATTTAATATATTTCTGTTTTTTATTGGGCAGCTTTGGGGATATAGTTTTTGATAGAGTTTTCTTTATGAATATGTTAAGATTATAAGGGATATAAAATGATTTTGAGAGATGGAAAAAGAATTCCGTATGATTGTAAGGGGTGGAGAGACTGTATATGAAAAGAACTTTGCATAAAAGGGAGAGGATTATCGGTTTATTATATATTTTAGGACTGTTGGGGATGTTGGCGATAATTATTCTGATCTGTATCGGCCGACAAGGACAGACACAATTGGCAAAAGAGGCATCCTATCAGGATATCAGTTCTTCGTGGACTTTAGACAAAGAAGGAAGGCAACCGGCAGATGTTAAGAAGCTGGGAGAATATATGGATGCAGAAAGCGGAGTGTTGTCTATCTATTATCAGCTTCCCAGGATGGAATCTGATATCAGCCTGGTATATCGCTCCAAGGATGTGTACACCCGAGTATTGGCAGATGATGAAATTCTATATGAAACATCTGTGTTTGAATCGGAATTATATAACAGGTCGCCCGGCAATCTTTGGAATATGCTGACGATTCATCCAAAGGATTCCTCGAAATGTCTGGAATTGCAGATTTATATGGTTTATGATACGAATGCCATTACGGTGGACTCTCTGTTGCTTGGAGATAAGGCAGAGATTATCCTGGGACTCTTTAAGGACAATATGTCTGGCATTATAGTCAGTGCATTACTCATTCTGATAGGTATAGTATTGGTAGTAATTGATCTGCTTCCCTATTATGGACGTGCCAAGAAGAATCATAGTCTGTTCTGGGTAGGAGTCTTGGCTTTTCTGACAGGCGTATGGAGTCTGATAGAGACTAATGTATTACAATTCTGTGTCAGCGATATGAGAATATTGCAGCTGATTGATAATATGCTTATGGTGGTTGACAGTATGCCTCTCCTGATGTATTTGGATTGTGAATATCAGATTTTCAAATATAAAGGAATGCGGATTTTAGGCTATATTAATGTAGGATACATATTGCTGTGTGTGGCTGTTCAGTATAGTAATACCGGAGATTTACATCATATGCTCAATGGTGCAGTTTTACTTATGATGACTACAGATTTTGTACTGTTCGTATGGGTTATTCGTATGCTGCTCAAGCTGAAGAAGGAGAAAAAGCCAATTTTAAATTGTGCGCTGCAGATTTCAGGTACCTGTTCTTTATGGATACTGGGAATTGCGGAAGCAGTCAGATCGATGCATGCGGATCGCATAGACAGAGCGGGACTTGTCCGTGTTGGCATGCTGCTGCTTTGCTTATTCCTTGCTATCAGCAGTCAGATTGAAGCGCATAAAATAGTGGAGCAGGGCTTAAAATATGACTTGATCAGTAAGCTGGCGTATTCTGACGGTCTGACGGGGCTTGGAAACAGAACGGCATATCTGGAACAGTTGGAAGCGTATGTGCATAGTGAAAAGGAATTGGAACAGATTGGTATTGTATATCTGGATGTGAATAATCTGAAAACGGTTAATGATGAGCAGGGTCATGAATTTGGGGATGAATTGATCAGAATTGCCGCCAGCATTATTGCAGACAGCTTTGGACATTTTGGAAAGGCATACCGTATCGGTGGAGACGAGTTCTGTGTGTTAATGACGGGATCGGACTTACAGGATAGGTATGAAAAGGGGCGCTCGATTTTCCGGCAGTTAATTGATGAGGCGAATCAGGCAGATTGGTACAGCTTTAAGGTGCAGGTCGCTCATGGCTTTGCAGTCTGCAATGATTTTACGCGCGAAAAAATTGATGAGGCGATATCGGTTGCTGACAGCGAAATGTACGAAAATAAGATAGAGTTGAAGAAGAGCATAAAATAGTTGCTGTACATATTATAATTTTTCCCTGGAGGGACATACCTCTGCCAGAGTACACTCTGAACATTTAGGCTTTCTTGCAATGCATATCGTTCTGCCATGCTGGATAATCTGAATGTTATAGAGAATCCACTGCTCCTTGGGCAGAATGTTCATCAATTCTTTCTCGATTATTACGGGGTCATCGCTGTTAGTCAGTCCCAGCTTGTTGGAGATTCTCTTTACATGGGTATCTACGACAATGCTGGGCTCATGAAAGATGTTTCCCCGGATTACATTAGCTGTCTTTCTGCCAACACCGTCAAGGGCGGTTAGCTTTTCAATATCTGATGGCACTTCTCCATCATAAAGCTCTAATAGCTTTTGGGAACATGCAATGATATTTTTAGCCTTATTCTTATAAAATCCTGTGGAAAAGATATCTTTTTCCAATTCTTTGAGATCTGCATTCGCAAAGCTTTCAACTGTCGGATATTTCACGAATAGATCCTTAGTTACGATATTTACTCTGGCATCCGTGCATTGGGCGCTCAGCATTGTAGCAATCAGAAGCTGAAACGGAGTCTGATAGTTCAAATAACATTTATATTCTGTTCCATAGGTTTCGTTTAATAATTCAATGAGACGTTTTACGTCAGTCTTTTTCTTACGGGGCATAAGAGCATTCTCCTTTATAAAGTCTCCTCATAGTATAGCAAAAATGGAAATACGGGGAAAGAAAAATATTTTTTAATTTACAGAATATTTACGTGACCTTTACTTGGATGTGGTATTTGTATTTGGGGAAAAATATTAAAGATAAGTAAAGAGGTTATAAGGAGAAAAGGATTTTGAAGTTTGAAGATATTAAGAAAGATAAAGAGATACTTGCTTTTTTGAGAAAAGGAAATGATAATCTGGGAATTCTGGGATATACGGATCATTCGGAGGCACATTGCACTTTAGTGGCAGAGCGTGCCGGTTACATTTTAAGAAAGCTGGAATATAAAGAAAAGGTAATAGAACTGGCCAAAATGGCAGGATTTATGCATGACATAGGCAATGCGGTCAATCGTTCCCATCATGCGGAATATGGGGCAATTCTTGCGAATGATCTGTTGAAAGATACGGATATGCCCTTAGAAGACAGAGTGACACTCGTGTCAGCTATTGGCAATCATGATGAATCCACCGGTGGTGCCACGGATGTCGTGTCGGCAGGCGGCGGAAATTTTGGGCTTACGGTTTAAACTGACTGCCAATGGCAGCAAAGTTTTATAGAAAGATTAGTCGGAAGGAATGAAAAGTTGAATGAAGAAAACCTATGTAATTGATACCAATGTCCTGATCCAATCGCCTTATGCCATAGAGCATTTTGAGGATAATGATCTAGTTATTCCGCTTGTGGTTGTGGAAGAATTGGATGCACTCAAAAAAGCCGATGGCGAAAAAGGTGCCAATGCCAGACAGGCAGTAAGACTTCTGGAGAGTTACCGGAATATTCTAGGCAGGGTAGAAAATGGCAGAATACTTCCTTTGGTCTATAAAAAATGCAGACCTAATGCCCAGTTTGACGACGATATTGGTTTCCTGCCCGGAAGTGAACAGGAGAAGATTGCGCCTCTGATGCGACCTGTTATTGATAATCTGGAGCAGATACTTGATTCTGACGAGTCTGAGCGGTATAAAAATGAGATGATGCTTACCGATAAGATAGATGAAATTTTTGAGAGGGGCATTATCCAGACAGAAGCATTGAATTTTATCAGAGGACGTTCCATCGCCAAAACATATCTGATCATAGATGAGGCACAGAATATGACACCCAATCAGGTAAAGGGTATTATTACAAGGGCAGGAAAAGGAACGAAGATTATTTTGCTGGGCGATCCGAATCAGATCGATAAGCCGTTTCTGGATGAAAAAACAAACGGATTGAGCTATGCGGCAAAATATATGAAAGGAAGTCCTTATTGTTATCAGATTACGCTTTCCGCAGAGGAATGTGAACGTTCCGAGCTTGCCATGGATGCTGTTAAAAGATTGTAGGATCATATGCAGTCTGCCTATTATATGATACAATTACATAATAGAGTTAAATTTGATCTATTTATGCACATAAATTGTTTATCGTATATCAGGAGGGGCACAGTGCAGGAAAGCCGATTGTTCAAAATTATATATTACCTGCTTGATAAGGGTCATGCAACAGCTCCCGAGCTGGCAGCGAAATTTGAGGTGTCAGTCAGAACGATTTACAGGGATATCGATGCACTGAGCGGAGCAGGGGTTCCTGTTTATGCAGAGACCGGACGAAATGGCGGAATCTATTTAATGAATGATTTTGTCCTGGACAGAGCTGTACTATCGGAAAGGGAAAAGCAGGAGATACTCACGGCATTACAGAGCTTAAGCGCCACACAATATATTCATAATGGAGAGACACTGGATAAACTTTCTGCTCTTTTCAATATCAGTTCCGGGAACTGGCTGGAGGTGGATTTCTCCAGATGGGGCGATCAGCAGGATGATAACAGGAAATTTGAAGTGCTGAAATCAGCTGTGATGCACTGCAAATGTGTGAAGATAACTTATGCAGGTGCCTATGAGGCTGTCAGTGAAAGAATCATTCAGCCTCTTAAACTGATATACAAAGCAAGGGCATGGTATTTGAAAGCCTACTGTACTAAGAAACAGGATTATCGTATCTTTAAACTGACACGTATTTTAGACTGTACCATTCTGGATGAAAGTTTTATTCCACATGTATTTCCGGAGCAGGAGAGTCCCTCCCGACAGGAAGAGGTTTTAATCATGCTTCGTTTTCCGAAGGAGATGGCATACCGCATTTATGATGAGTTCGACAAGTCCCAGGTGGAACGTCAGGAGAACGGAGATTTTATTGTGTCTGCACAGATGCCGGAAGACGGGTGGCTTATTGGTTTCCTGCTTTCCTTCGGACCACAGGTAGAGATCCTTTCGCCGGCTCATTTAAGAGATGTTGTGGCAGAGCAGGCGCGTTTGATTTATGAAAAAAATAAACCTTGACACAGGATGTCAATATTTCTCCGGTATAATGGATTCTAACAAATGGTAGAAGCATAAACGCTTCGGATTGGAGGAAAATATGGGCAGACCTGCTACAAAAACAGATTTGATTAGTGCAGCAAATGAAAATTATGAGGAAATGAACAGGCTTATTGCTGCGTTGACGGAGAAGGAGTTAGCCACTCCTTTTGATTTTTCGGCAGATGAGAAAAAGAAAGAAGCACATTGGCAAAGGGATAAAAATCTTCGGGATGTTCTGATTCATCTTTATGAGTGGCATCAGCTTTTGATTCATTGGGTTGAGTCGAACAGGCAGGGGGACAATGTACCTTTTCTACCTAAACCGTATAACTGGAAAACCTATGGGGATCTGAATGTGTTCTTTTGGAAGAAGCATCAGAGCACAACACCGGAAGAAGCGAAAGAAATGCTTGCTGAGTCCCATAAGAAAGTGATGCAGCTGGCAGAGACTTTTTCTGGTGAAGAATTATTTTCAAGGGGTGTTTTTTCCTGGGCAGGAAATAATACAGTAGGCTCCTATTTTGTCAGTGCTACGGCGAGTCATTATGTATGGGCAATGAAAAAGCTCAAAGCGCATAGGAAAAACTGTAAGGAACAGTAAGCATTGGAGGATTAGTTTATGTCCAAAATCATAGCCATAACGGATTTCGATGCTCCGGAATTAGATATTTATGCCCGGCTGTCGGAGGTACAGCTTCTGCGTATCTATGAGCCTGGCAGTGGTATTTTTATTGCGGAAAGTCCTAAGGTCATTGAACGTGCACTGGATGTGGGATGTCAGCCGATTTCCTTTCTGGTGGAGGACAAACAGATAGAGACACAGGCTAAGGCATTATTGGAAAGGTGTGAAACAGTTCCTGTGTATACGGCGTCTTTTGATGTTCTGACACGGCTTACCGGTTTTGCATTAACACGAGGCATGTTATGCGCTATGCATCGGCCCAAACGGCCTACGGTTGAGGAAGTATGTGCGTATGCCCGTAGGATTGCCGTGCTGGAGGATGTCGTCAATCCTACAAATGTGGGCGCGATTTTCCGATCTGCCGCGGCTCTTAATATGGATGCGGTGCTTCTGACTCCTGCCTGCAGCGATCCGTTGTACCGTCGTGCGATTCGTGTCAGTATGGGAACTGTATTCCAGATACCATGGACTTATCTGGATGAGCAGGATAGGAAGAAGCATTTGCTCCATGAGCTGGGATTTAAGACGGTCGCCATGGCACTTCGGGATGATTCTATAGGCATAGACGACCCACAGCTTAAAAAGGAAGAGAAGCTGGCAGTTATTCTGGGAACGGAGGGGGATGGCCTGGCAGCCTCCACGATAGAAAACTGTGATTATACGGTCCGAATCCCCATGACTCACGGGGTTGATTCCTTGAATGTGGCTGCAGCCAGTGCAGTGGCATTCTGGGAACTGGGAAGGTAGAATCCCGGCAGATAAAATAATTGGGAATGAGATCTTTGCTATCGATAATTAGCAGAGATCTTTTTGTTATTATTCATAAAAAAGGCTGCCATCAACCCT
>JALETS010000082.1 GCA_022781395.1 Lachnospiraceae bacterium
TGCATTCTTCTTCAAAATATCTTATACTGTTAACCATAGAGAACACCTTTCTTTGTTTTCGTATTTTGGTTTGGTCACCTAATACTTTATCACAAAGTGG
This sequence comes from Lachnospiraceae bacterium, assembly GCA_022781395.1. GTDB lineage: Bacteria > Bacillota > Clostridia > Lachnospirales > Lachnospiraceae > UBA3282. The sequence continues at coordinate 101 of JALETS010000082.1, forward strand.
TGTTCTCTTCTCATTTAATCCGAATAAAATTTTACGCTAGCAAGTGAAATAGTTACCGTGAATATTTCCAAAAAATATTATGATAAAAAAGTAGTAGCAAGGAGGAGATAAAATGCTTTGGAATGCAAAAAATGGATGTGTGAATATTGGGGATACGGATATGGATTATGTGTCCTTCGGATATGGAAGCAAGACTCTGGTCTTGCTTCCGGGACTATCGGATGGACTGGTTACCGTAAAAGGTAAGGCATTATTACTGGCGAAGCCATACAGGATATTTTTTAAGAATTATACAGTATATATGTTTAGCAGAAAGAATAAAATGCCGGAAGGCTATTCCATAAGAGATATGGCTGCTGATCAGGCAAGAGTGCTACAAAATCTTGGAATAACCAAAGCATGTGTTATGGGCGTGTCGCAGGGCGGCATGATAGCTCAGTATATGGCGATTGATTATCCGGAGATGATAGAAAAACTTGTTATAGCAGTATCAGCGCCTAAGGTTAACGAAGTAATACAGGATTGTGTTGGCAGTTGGATCAAGTTTGCAGAGCAGGGTGACCATAAAAGTCTCATGGTTGATATAGCAGAGAAAGGGTATTCGGAAAAATATCTTAAGAAGTACAGGACTCTTTATCCCATTTTAGGAAAAATTGGGAGAACTGAAAATTATAATAGATTTTTCATAAATGCAAATGCCATACTTGGGTTTGATGCTTATGAGGAATTGGATAAGATAGCCTGCCCTACATACATAATTGGTGGTAATGAGGATAAGACGGTAGGGGTCAAAGCTTCCTATGAAATGAAAGATAAAATAAAGGACAGCGAATTGTATATATACAAAGGACTGGGCCATGCAGCTTATGATGAAGCAAAGGATTTTAATGGCAGGATATATGAGTTCTTATTAAAATAGTTATTTCTTTTGTAACTCAGTAATGTCTTTTTGTAACTCGGTTGCAGGATGCTTGAAAGAGGCGAAACGATCAGATATGATACATGCCGGGAGGTGACATGATGAAACTGATTCTCAAGGAAAATCCGGATATGGAATTGACAGTGACGGTGGAATATCCCGAACAAAACAGTCAGGTATCCCGCATCATCCATAGATTAAAGTCAGAAGAACAGTTTTTGTTTCTTTTGTCTATATTAAGACGAAACACAGTATATTAGCAGGGACCCTGGTACATATGTTCAGTAATCTGCTGGGCAGCCAGTTAATATCTTCTTATACAACACAGATAAGTGCGGTTATCCGCTATACGAATATGCTCTTTTTTGCAATAATAATCGTGTACACGTGCTGCTCACGGAAATTCCGGGATGAGGTGGAAGGAATGAAGAATAGATGAAGTGTAGATATATAATAGCCCCGGTACTGCTTGTACCGGGCTATCTTTTCCTTTGCAGCGGACACTTATTCTGATATTATATCCAGAATGTCATCAAAGGGAATCTTCGTATTGACAATCTGCAGTATGCGGCCGGTTTCATCAATGCGGGCAACCATGCCGGTTATCTGGATGTATTCGTCCTTGCGAAAATAGACAACTGTGGCAATACTTCCTTTGGATAGCTTATGCATTTCCTGATCCAGTATCTGTGCCATTTCTTCTGACAATTCTATCTTAGGAACGGTGATTTTCTCTTTAAGGGCCAGAGCATCAGGCAGACCCTTCAGGGCGGCAAAGGGCATAAACTGTTTGGCTCTGTCCGGGATGGTCATTTTATTCTTTGGTTTATTCGCCACTTTTGTGTCCTCCAATCTGATGGTTTCGTTCTCTGGTCATGGCGCCTTCTTCCAGATTCATGCCTTTTAAGATAGCGTCCTTGCCGAATTTATTTTTAATGCTTAAGACTGCCTGCTGCATCTTGCGGTTGCGTTCCAGCTCTTTAGCATCTACAAAGAAGCTGTATTGATGATATTCTTCAGGCATGATATTGTTGAAGCTGATATTGACCCGGCGGATCTGATAATCGGGACTGATGATCCGCTTGTAAAGAGCCGTGACTGCAGGAAGGATGATCAGATCCGAGTTTGTATCCGTGTCCAGAGTAGTGGTGCCGTGTGCCGGAGGGAGATTTAGATGGTTGGAATATCCCACATGGAGTGTGACGGACTTAGTGACCAGATTTTTTTCCACCAGATCCAGACAGAGCAGATCAGCCATTTCCTTGACGATGAGAAGTCCTTTATCAAAAGGGTAATCACAGCTTAGCACCTGCCCACTGGTCAGGCAGTTGGTGCGGGAATGATAATTCTTGATATCTGCAATAGTCACAGGCTCTTTTCCCCAAGCATGATCGATGAGTAACTCCGCATCTACACCGAAGAGGTGGTAGAGAAAATCTTCATCGGCTTCTGCAATATCTTTCATTGTGCGAATACCGAAGGGTTCAAGTTTTTTGGCAATGCCCGGTCCCACACGCCAGAAATCGGTCAGCGGTTTATGATTCCACAGTGTATGTCGGTAAGTATTTTCATCCAATTCGCCGATAAAGTCATCGGAGTGTTTGGCGGCGATATCCAAGGCGACCTTAGCAAGATACAGATTTGTACCAACGCCACAGGTGGCCCGGATGCCGGTAGTGCGATAGATATCCTCCATGATACGCTGCCCAAGCTGTCTGGCAGAAATCTGATAAAGCGGCAGATAATCCGTTACATCCATAAAGGCTTCATCGATGGAATATACGTGGATGTCTTCTTTGGAGATGTATTTCAAATAAATGGCATAGATGTCCGCAGCGGTGTCGATATACTTCTGCATACGGGGTGTTGCAATCCGGTAAGAGACATGCTTGGGAATTTCAAACAGGCGGCAGCGGTTTTTGATACCCAGTGCTTTCATGGCAGGGGTGATGGCAAGGCAGATGGTTTTTTCGCTACGTTCCGGGTCTGCAACAACCAGATTGGTGGTCATGGGATCTAAGCCTCTCGCGACACATTCTACGGAGGCATAGAAGGATTTTAAGTCAATACATAAGTAGATGTGCTGCTTCATGGAGGCTCCTTTCTGTAAATTGGGATATGGTTCGGATTGGCAGGCAATACGAATCTTGTATATAAGTAATTATAACACACAGAACGTTTGTTCGACAATGGAAAATTGGAAATTCTGAAAATATTGTAAATGTATTTCATTTTGTCCATATTTTCCCCCAAAAATAGAGGACAAAACCGTAAAAAAATGGTAAAATAAATCATTCACAATAAAGGGGAGTAATACAAATGAGTGTTATCAGCAGCAAAGACGTTAATGAAATCATCAGAAAGACTCTTGGCATCATTAATCATAAGATCATGAATCACGGCGAAATCACCGGTTATATCCTCTATAAAATGATGGAATATGAGAATACCTATACTGAGCAGCATTATACCGAGCAGGAGATGGTGGACTATACGATGCTTGGCATCCTGCATGATATTGGTCTGTATAAGGAGGATAATGTCAAGAATGTTTCTGATTTCGAGACACAGAATTTGTGGCCCCATTCCATTTACGGCTTTTTGTTTTTAAAATACCTGTCTCCCATGGGAGATAAAGCAGAAGTAGTTTTATATCACCATCTGGATCATAACAGACTTAGCATGATACAGAGCAGGTATATGCATGTTATCCAGCTGCTCAGTCTGGCAGACAAGATGGACACCTTCCTGCATATGAAAGAGGAGAAGCTTGATCCTGACTATTTTACCAAGTATCGTAACATCAAGTTTTCGGGAGCAGCACTTGATTTGTTCCATAAGGCAGAAGAGAGATATGGCATTACGGCTAATCTGGTAAACGGCAAGTACCGGGAGGAGTTGGATGTACTGTTAGCTAAACGGGCATTCTCGGAGCAGTATAAGCGAGGCTTTCTGGAAATGCTTGTTTATACCATTGATTTTCGAAGTGAGCATACGGTCATTCATACCCTTGCAACCGTGAATTTTGCGGAACAGCTTGGCCGTCTGGCAAGATTATCCGGTAAGGATTTAAGAGATCTGCATTATGGGGCTTTGCTGCATGACCTGGGGAAAATAGCTATACCACTCAATATTCTGGAGTCTACCGGCCGGCTGAGTGATGATGAAATGAAGATCATGAAGGCTCATGTGCGTATTACGGAAATGATTCTGGAAGGCGTTGTGGATGATGCGGTATTGCAGATTGCGGTAAGACATCATGAGAAGCTGGATGGTACGGGATATCATAAAGGTCTGAAAGCCGAGGATTTGACACTGGCTCAGCAGATTATTGCGGTGGCAGATATTCTGAGTGCCCTCTATGGGAAGAGAAGCTACAAGGAAGCATTCAGTAAGGAAAAGATTCTGGATATTATGAACTCTGATGCAGATAACGGCAAGATTAATAAGAACGTTGTGGCGAGTTTAGAGCGTAATTATGATAAGATCATCAAAGAATTCGAGAAGCAGAAGGAAGACACCATTGGCTTGTATCTGAAGATCAAAGAGCAGTATGAGATTATCAGTGAGCGGTTTAAGCAGTTTGATTAAGCAAATCATGGATAGAGAGATACATAGAATAACCTGTCTGTTGATGGGTTATTTCTGCTTTATGGATAATTGAAATAAAAACTTGAATGAGTAGTGCAAATTAACAAAGAATAAGGAAGAAAAGGCATGTCAGAGAGGAGCAATGATACAGCAGAAAAACAGTCTGTTGAATGGCTGGATATCGTGGATGCGGAGGGTAATCCTACCGGACAGGTGATAGACCGCAGGCTGGCCCATGCGCAGGGAATTCGGCACCGGACAGCTCATGTGTGGCTTCTGCGATACAACAAACAGACAAATCGCCCGGAGATCCTGTTGCAGCTTCGAAGCAGGACAAAGGATTCTTTTCCGGGCTGTTACGATATCTCCAGCGCAGGCCATATCCCGGCAGGGGTGGACTATATCCCTTCTGCACTACGGGAACTGCGGGAGGAACTGGGGCTGGAGGTAAAGCCTGAAGAATTATATTACTGCGGACTACGGACTATTCATTATGATCATATTTTCCACGGCCAACAGTTTATAGATAACCAGATCAGTAAGGTGTATCTTCTTTGGTCGAATCAGGAGGAGACAGAATTCAGACTGCAGACAGAAGAGGTGGAAGCAGTCAGGTGGATGGACTTCGAGGAATGCTGTGAGGCTGTACGAAATAATAGGATTCCGCACTGTATTCAGATGGAAGAACTGGATATGGTTCGCAGTGGCATGTAGTAATCCATTATCGGGATTGATAATGAGTGATCATTTATGATACAATGTACCGTAGAAATTACGTAGCATACGGAGGTACATAACGTGGAACAGGCAAAGGTTTATTTTACGTCTTTCAAGGCAACAGAGCATGAGAATTTATTACAGAAGCTGCATCGTTTGATGAAGACGGCAGGATTTGAAAACATTGATTTTAAAGATAAGTATACAGCGATTAAAATTCATTTCGGAGAGTACGGTAATCTTGCTTTTCTTCGCCCTAATTATGCCAGAGTGGTGGCAGATTATGTGAAAGAGCTTGGCGGAAAGCCATTTCTGACAGACTGTAATACGCTGTATGTAGGCAGCCGCAAGAATGCTCTGGATCATTTGGAGACTGCCTATGTGAACGGTTTTTCTCCTTATCAGACAGGGTGTCATGTAATCATCGGCGACGGACTTAAAGGTACCGATGAGACACTGGTGCCGATTAATGGAGAGTATGTGCAAGAG
>JALETS010000014.1 GCA_022781395.1 Lachnospiraceae bacterium
TGAAGATGACAACGAATTTTCTCCCAATTTTATAGAGTATATTGATAAAGGGTTGATGATATATGAAAATGATCCGAATGTTTTTGGTGTGTGTGGCTACGGATATGAATATGAATTCAATGTACATGGAAACAATATACTGGCACTGTCTAATTTTAATATGTGGGGCTGTGGTTTGTGGAGAGACAAGGAAAGACTTATATCTGAACAGTTATCATACAGACTGTGGGAGAAGAAGGCTAGAAACATATTTATAATGCATCGTCTTTACAGGAATAGAAAGCGTATGTTCTCAAGAATGCTTGGGACATTATTGGGTGAGCAATTTAGTGAAAAACTAGACCGGACAGATGTCAATCGAGCTATTATTTTATCACTTAATGGGTGGTATACAGTTAATCCTGTTGTTTCAAAAGTGAGAAATTGGGGATGGGACGGCAGTGGAATTAACATAATTGGAAATAATATGAAGCAGGTGGAATATGAAAAACAAGCTATAGATACAAATCCTCATTTTGAATATAAATCTGATAAAATTCAATTGGAAGTATCGAATAATCGTCTGCTTGATTCTCATGGAGAATGGCAAAGTGATAGGGCAAAATGGTATAATGACCCGTTGACTTATCTATTGTACTGGGTTTTGGGCAAGAAAAATTTCTTTAAATATATTCGTAAAGAGTAGAGAAAACATATGTTGGTTGTAAAAATAAAAGGCGGTCTGGGCAATCAGATGTTTGAATATGCTGTGGCCAGAAAACTGCAGATGACTTATCAGCTTGATAAGATAGGACTGGATCTTAGCATTATTGGTAACGATTCAATAAGAGATTATGGACTGGATTGTTTTCAACTGTCAGACAATGTAGAAATTATAGAGAATAGGAACAAAATAGTACGGATGCAGGAAATGTTAGCCAAAAAACTAGTGTCATATTTTGTGGCCGGCATACACGAGGCAACTGCAAAGAAACGTGAGGATATACTTGCATCTGTTTTTGCATTGTTCGGGATTATTCAAAGAGATCACAGCTGTTTCAAAGAAAAGCGATTTCTGAAGTTTCATAACAATCTTTATATGAACGGTTGGTTTCAAGAGGCGAATATGTTAGTGCCTATTCGAGAACAATTGTTGAAGGATTTTACTTGGAAAACTGACAGAGAATGTAATGAAGACATATATCAGCAAATCATTCACTCGAACGCGGTTTGTGTGCATATACGCAGAGGGGATTATGTTAATAATCCTATTTTTGACGTATGTAAGGATTCTTATTATTATAATGCAATGAAGTACATGACATCTATAGTGCAGAATCCGATTTTTTATGTTTTTTCAGATAGTATCAGTCAGGTTGAAGATGAAATGGAGTTTCCATATCCCGTAGTATATGTGAGAGAGCAGCATGAGGATTATGAAGATTTATATTTAATGAAACATTGCAGGCATTTTATCATGTCCAACAGTACCTTCAGTTGGTGGGCACAGTTTCTGGGGGAAGCAGAGGACAAGGTAGTAGTTGCCCCTGCAAAATGGTGCCTTGATGCGGACATGGATGTCGGTGTGTATATGAAAGAATGGATATTGTTAGAGGAAGAATAAAATTTACAACGTAAAGGATATGTACGGTTATGAATGAACTGAGAAAAGCCAGGGATGTTATATCAAAATTATTATATATATTATCTGTACGGCAGAAGCGATATGCACTGGTTATTTTAACAATGAGTTTGCTGGCAGCTCTTTTGGAAACATTAGGTGTTGCGGTTATCATGCCGGTGTTAGATATGATGTTGGATATACAGGGTGTGCGGAGCAGATGGTATATGGTACCGTTTGTTAACCTGTTTCATCTGGATACCGATATGGAAGTTGTCTGGTTTATATGCGTTGGAGTCATTGGAATATATCTGGTTAAGAATTTGTACTTTACTTTTTACAACTGGGTTTCTTATAAATACTCATATATGGTACAACGAGAATTGGGAGTCAGAGTGCTTTCAGCCTACATGAAACAAGGATATATATTTTTTGTTGAAAATAATACAGCACGTCTTATTAATGGAATTTCGTCTGATGCAGCCAGTATTTATGGTATTCTAAAAACTCTATTTACCAGTGCAACAAAGGTCTTGACTATTTTATGTATTGGTATCTATATTATGTTACAATCTGTTCAAATGGCAGTTGTTCTGCTAATCTTAGCCGTACTATGTATGGTTACGGTTCATTTGCTGTACAGAAAATCTATGAGCCGTAATGGAGAAATAAGGCGTGAACTGATGTGTGAGGGAAATCAGGTCGCATTAGAGGCCATTCAAGGATACAAAGAAGTTATTGTAATGAACAAACAGGACTATTTTGTGAAAGCATATGGGGATACCAGGGCTAAATACAATAATGTTTCTGTTAAAATAGATATGGGAACTACTGTACCTACATATATCATTGAAATGATATGTATAACGGGTGTCTTGGCTGCAGTGGCATTTCAAATGGGAAGTACAAGCAATGTGAATGAGTTGATAACACAGTTATCTGCAGTTGCGGCTGGTGCTTTTCGTATTTTACCGGCGCTGGGTGTAATTACGAGTGGGGTTAACTCCATCATCATGAGTACTTCGCAATTGGGGGCATGCTATCAGACGATACAACAGGTAAAGGAATTGGAAAGTCATGAGGATGAAAAAAAGAAAGTAGAAAACAGCTATAATGGAGTTCAATTCCGACATGAACTGAGTTTGAAAAATGTGAGTTTTCATTATCCAAGTGTAGAAGAGAATGTGTTACAGAATATTGATTTGACAATTAGAAGGGGGCAGTCGGTTGCTTTTATTGGACCTTCCGGAGCAGGCAAAACTACTGTGTCTGATATTATTTTAGCCCTTTTGAAGCCAACAAAGGGTCAGATTCTGATGGACGGAATCAATATTGAGAACTTAGGCAAGGAATGGAATCGTATTGTAGGATATGTGCCGCAGACTCCTTATATCGTAGATGCATCTATTCGTTATAATATAGCCTTTGGAGAAAGAAAAAATAATATTAGTGATGAGCAAATCTGGCAGGCGCTTAAGATTGCACAGTTGGACGAATTTGTGAGAGAATTGCCGAAAGGACTGGATACTCGCGTGGGAGAGCGTGGAGTACGTTTTTCCGGTGGGCAGAGACAGAGACTGGCTATTGCAAGAGCTTTGTATCGTAATCCGGATATTCTGGTGCTTGATGAAGCTACTGCAGCATTGGACAATGAGACTGAGTCAGAGGTTATGAAAGCAATAGAGGCATTGCAAGGGTATAAGACATTAATTATTGTTGCGCATAGGCTTACTACGGTAAAAAAATGTGATATTATATATGAAGTAAGAGATAAAAATATTTTCCCGAGAAGTAAAGAAGAAATATTTAAAAATGATTAGGAGCAAGTCAGAATGGAAAAGTTGGGAAATATATTAATAGCCACATATAGGCATGTGATTCCGGAGGACATAAGACGTAGATGGTCTGATATGCAGCTTGATTGGAAAATGGAGAAAAAGAATCAGGCTGTATTAGAGAAAAGATCATTTGGAGATTTAAATAAGGAC
>JALETS010000042.1 GCA_022781395.1 Lachnospiraceae bacterium
TCCCGTTGTCTGATTTTCATACGGTTTCCCATGTTCTCCTCTCTGATATACTGCGCCAGTTCCATCTTCTTTTCCAAAGGAATTCTATGATCCATTTATGTACTGTGTCCTGTCTGTTTATCATTGTTTAATTGTATGAAAATAACATACAGAAAAGAACCGCCGCTGTTTTGCCATTTCCCAAACAGAAAAACTTACCATATACTCAAAATCCCGGCTGCACACATAAAACAATGTACTACCGGGATTAATAACTATTTCTTATTCAATATTTTTCTATCTCTGTGCCAGTTCTGTGGTAATTTCCTCCCACGTCACATTCTTCTCTGCCATCAGCACCATCATATGATACAGGAAATCGGAAATTTCATATTTCACTTCATTAGCATTAGGATTCTTGGCAGCAATCACGATTTCTGTAGCCTCTTCACCAAGCTTCTTTAATATCTTATCAATTCCCTTGTCAATCAGATAGTTGGTATAGGAGCCTTCCTTCGGATGCACTTTTCTGTCCTTGATCACATCAAATACCTGCTCGAATACCTTAAGAGGATTAGCCTCTTCGTATTCCTTTGCCATAATTTCATTAAAGAAACAGGAATGAGAACCGGTATGGCATGCCGCGCCAATTTGGGACACCTTTGCCAGAATAGTATCTTTATCACAGTCCGCTGTCAAAGATTTCACATACTGGTAATGTCCGCTTGTCTCCCCTTTTACCCATAATTCCTGACGGCTTCTGCTATAATAGGTCATCTTACCTGTACGCAGAGTCATGTTATAGGCTTCCTCATTCATGTAAGCCACCATCAGAACCTCATCCGTTTTATAATCCTGTACTACTACAGTCACATGACCATCTGAATTCAGTTTGAATTCTTCCCATCTGATCGCAGGTTCAAAAGTATTGACCGGAATGTTATTATTCTGGCACAAAGACTTAATAGCCAGAAGCTCCTTGGCATTTTCATTGATGGCATAACCGGAAATACCGCAAATATTATCTAAAGAAAGCAGTTCCAAAATCTTATCCAGAGAAACATCCGGCACCGAAGCAATCATAGGGAAATCGGATACATTAATAGCATCCTTCAATTCTTTCTCCTTTACCAGAATAATCTCCTCGACATATTCTCTAATCAGTGCTTTGTTAGCCGTTATGGTATCTGCCTCTGTCACACAGGCTACAATTTTCTCTTTGCCGAATTTCTTGGACACTTCTTCCGTAATCTCCACATTACCCGGCTTGGAATAATTCAAAGCCGCTTTCTTGCAACCGGCATAGAGAAGCTTCTTGATATCCTCCATGCGTTTCACATTACCGGCACCAATTACGGGAATTTCTGCTTCATTACAGATAGCCTTGATAATATCCAAAGCCTCTTCATGTTCCGCATCCCCATCGGACATATCATAAACAATCAGCTCATCTGCATTGTTATCACTATAAAATTTTGCAAGCGCCACCGGATTCGTATCAATAATGGTATTATCAGTAAAGCCTTTTACAGCATTTCCTTTATATAAATAAATACATGGTATAAATTTCTTGTATGACATGATTTGCCAATTCCTTCCTGTTTCCATCTGCTTTTCTTCTGTTTCTTATGCAATACCGTACTACAAAATACTAGCCGAGACTTCCCTTCGTACTAAGCACTCCCGTAATACGCTCATCAAAAGAGGTCGCTTCGTCAAGTGCCTTGGCAAACGCCTTAAACATCGCTTCAATCATATGATGGGCATTTTCTCCGTGGAACATCTTAATATGTAAATTCATTCCGGCACTGTAGGAAACAGCATAGAAAAATTCCCTCACAAGCTCTGTATCCAGTTCACCCACTCGTTCCACCGGAAAATCGCATTCAAAATGGAAATATGGTCTGCCGCACAGATCAACAGCGCAGAGACATAATGCATCGTCCATAGGCAGGATAAAGGAACCATATCTCTTAATTCCTGCCTTATCACCGATTGCTTCTTTGATCGCCTGACCGATTACGATACCGGTATCCTCTACAGTGTGATGACCATCCACTATAAGATCACCCTTTACCAGAATCTTTGTGTCAAAGAATCCATGTCTGGTAAAGCCCTCCAGCATATGATCAAAAAAGCCGATGCCCGTACTGATATCACCTTTTCCTGTTCCATCGAGATTCAAAGTAACCGCAATATCAGTTTCCTTCGTAGTCCTCTGAATATTCGCTTCTCTTCCCATATCTTAATACCTCCTGTTTTTTCCCACTTCACAATACTCTCTCTACTCTATATGTGGAAGAATCGCCTCGCGATTCTTCCGGGAATGATTTAGTTTCTCTTAGGCTGTGTTCTTTACAGCCTTAGTGAAACTTCATTCCCTATTCGAATCTTACATGAATAGAATTGGCATGAGCTGTCAGCCCTTCCTTCTTTG
>JALETS010000059.1 GCA_022781395.1 Lachnospiraceae bacterium
GGTTGACGGAGTCAGGATGTCCTGTATTCAGTTTCTGGTATGTGGGATTCTGGGAATTTTCCCCTCCATCTGTATAGATATGCAACATTCTATGGTACAGGCAGAACTGGTGCTCTCTGCGCTGGGAACATGGGATGCATGGATTCCGATTTTATATGCGGGTATTTTTTCCTGTGGTGTTGCTTATACATTGCAGATTGTAGGGCAGGATGGTGTTAATCCAACGGTTGCATCACTGTTGTTAAGCCTGGAATCGGTTTTCTCGGTACTGGCAGGCATGGTGATTCTGCATGAAACCATGAGCAGCAGGGAAATTCTGGGTTGTGTCCTTGTGTTTGCTGCGGTTCTATTTGCGCAGTTACGACTTGACAATCGAAATATTAATTCGTAAACTAAGTATAATTGTTGACAGAAGTTGACATACAGTTGTCTAAGGCAGCTTAAAATTCTAATTATAAGATATGACACAAATAGAGAATGTATCAAATTGCCAGGAAGGTAATAGATCCCATTAGAAATGGGAAACTATGCTTTTCTGGTTTTTTAATACAGTGAAAGGAAAAAGAACAAATGAACAATAATGTAAAAAAACTTGTACTGGCAGCTTTTTTTATGGCACTTGGAATTATTCTCCCATTTTTTACCGGGCAGATACCTCAGATTGGCAATAAGTTGCTTCCTATGCATATTCCGATTCTTCTATGTGGATTTATATGTGGCTGGCAGTATGGACTAGTTGTTGGATTCGCCACACCGCTTTTAAGAAGTATGATGTTTGGTATGCCGGCTATAATGCCCACGGCAATTGCCATGGCATTTGAACTGGCGGCATATGGTTTTATGACAGGAATTCTCTATCGCAAGCTGCCGAAGAAAAATTATTCTCTCTATATAAGTCTTGTGGGAGCTATGATTGTGGGCAGAATTGTGTGGGGCATCGTATCCGTTGTTTTGTACGGAATACAGGGAAATGCATTCTCTGTGCAGATTTTCCTGGCGGGCGCATTTTTGAATGCAATTCCCGGTATTATTTTGCAGATTGTTTTGATTCCGGCTATTATGATAGCATTGAAAAAGGCAGGGGTATTAAGAGAGTATAATGCAGAAAAAGTATGATTTTACACCGGCACAGCCAATATGTCAGGAGATTGACAGATTACTTGTAAGTTCTAAAAGTCCTGTTATAGTTGCGATAGATGGTGTATGCGGAGGCGGTAAAACAACACTTGGAGAATGGCTTGCAATGCAGTATGATTGTAATCTTTTTCATATGGATGATTTTTTTCTGAGAAGAGAACAAAGAACGAAGGAACGGCATGAACAGCCGGGTGGAAACGTTGATTACGAGCGTTTTTATGAGGAGATATTGAAGCCTGTACTTGTCGAAAAGGAATGTCTTTACAGAAAATTTGATTGCAGTACGTTTAGCTTGGGTGAAGCAAAGCGGATTGCATGGAAAAGATTAAATATTGTAGAAGGTTCATACAGCCAGCATCCCTATTTTGGGAATTCCTATCAGCTGCGTGTCTTTCTGGATCTGTCGCCGGAAGAACAGTATAGAAGACTACTGAATCGTGTTCCGGAGAAAATCAATCGTTTCGTGGAAGAATGGATACCATTGGAAAATCAATACTTTGAGGCTTATGGAATTCGGGATAAAAGTATGTGTATTGTGATGAGATAGTCTGAATTATTATATGGAAAGAATATCCAGAGCAAAATAAATTAAAAAACCTATTGACATCTAAAAATTATGGCGTTATAATTCAACACATAAAAAGCAAAGGCGCTTTGAGGAAACTCAAAGTGCCTATTTCTTTTTTAGACAGCTATAGGGAATTGACTGACAAGAGAATAGTGTTTTTGTGAAAATGCGAAGCAATGGTGCTTGTGGAGAAGATAGGGACACCATTGGATTCGCTTTTTTAGTTTTGCAGGACATGATGATCTGCGAAGCAACGAAATAAATTAAAACAATGTGAGGAGGAACTATTATGACAGATGAGATTATGGAGGTCCTAAATGGACAAGTGTTTGGTGTCTGGTTTCTGATCGGTGCCGCACTGGTATTCTGGATGCAGGCAGGATTTGCTATGGTAGAGACAGGTTTTACCAGAGCAAAGAATGCGGGAAATATCATCATGAAGAACTTGATGGATTTCTGTATCGGTACTGTAATGTTTATCTTAATCGGCTTCAGCTTATTACTCGGCGAGGATATGGTTGGACTGATTGGTAAACCGGGTTTTGATATTTTTACAGCTTATGAAAGTTTTGACTGGTCCAATTTTATATTTAACTTAGTATTCTGCGCAACAACAGCAACAATCGTATCCGGTGCGATGGCAGAGAGAACGAAATTCTTAAGCTACTGTATTTACTCCGCAGTCATTTCCGCTTTGATCTATCCGATTGAAGCACACTGGATCTGGGGCGGCGGCTGGTTAGCACAGTTAGGTTTCCATGATTTTGCAGGCTCCTGTGCAATCCATATGGTAGGTGGTATCTCAGCACTGGTTGGTGCTAAGATCCTTGGTCCCCGTATTGGTAAATTTACAACAGATAAGAAGGGAGAAATCATTAAAGTCAATGCTTTCCCCGGACACAGCATTCCGCTTGGCGCACTTGGTGTATTTATCCTGTGGTTAGGCTGGTATGGTTTCAACGGAGCAGCAGCTACGAGTCTTGAACAGCTGGCTTCCATTTTCGTGACAACAACAATCGCTCCTGCGGTTGCAACTGTAGTATGTATGATTTTTACCTGGATCAAATATGGCAAGCCGGATGTTTCCATGTGTCTGAATGCATCCCTGGCAGGTCTGGTTGCCATCACAGCACCTTGTGATGTTACAGATGCTTT
>JALETS010000085.1 GCA_022781395.1 Lachnospiraceae bacterium
CGGATGAAAGAGATTGCCGTGCGGCTCTACCGCGATATGAATTACTCTGGTATCTGTTACTTTTTAGAAACGGAGGAAAAAATCAATATTGTCTGAGCAAGCTTGACACGAAACCATTCTTCCAATAAAATGGAAACGAGCAGCAATTGCCGGAGGAGAATCGAAATGAACAAATGGAGTTATGCAAAAGAGAAATTATTATCAGAAGGATATACCTGCGTACTCTGCAGTGGATCGACGGTCTATACCTCGGCACTGCGGGGTGTGAAGCCATTGGTACAGTGGCTGAAAAACGGTACAGATGTGAAGGGATTCTATGCAGCAGATAAGGTTGTCGGAAAAGCAACCGCGTTCCTGTATGTTCTGCTGGGAGTTCAGGCTGTCTACGCCCATGTGATCAGCAGACCGGCGCTGGCGGTTCTTAAGGAAAACGGTATTGAGGTGCAGTATGGAACGCTGGTGGAGAATATCATCAACCGGAAAGGCGATGGAATCTGCCCATTTGAGGAGGCTGTCATAAAGATCAGCGATGCCCACGAGGCATATCCGGCGATTCTCCGAAAAATGAAAGAGATGAATATCGAGTTGTAGGCAATCGGATCCCATATCAGCCATCCCATATGATTTTACTCTGATCAACATCTGGTCGCCACCTCACATGGCTCAAATCATATGGCATATAATCAATGTATCCGCTAATACATCCCTATCGTGCTCCGCTTCTCTGGTATTACCTTCACCAGGTTTTCTGGACCAGCCATAATAAGCGGTCATTGAAAACATGGGCTGTTCTCAATCGGTCGTCCACACTTATAAACTTGCTTTGGAGTTCCATCTATACAAAACATCTGTCCGTCCATAATGCGCTCTGCTGACTGAAATAGCTGGAATCCTTCTTTATCAGGTCAGAAATCTCCATACCCGGCTGATACAGATAACCGGCATTTTCAGTATTGCCGTCCGCACTGGCTTGAAGAAAATAGCGGTATTCGAAAACACCGTCCCGGTCAAGGTCAACAAATTGAAAGCCCCCTTGCCATCCATATCCCCAATAGGGATTATTCCACCAGCATACTGTCAGTAGTATCTTTCTTTCATTGATGTTCTCTGCCTTCCTATATTGCTTATTCATACTTCTTTTTCTGCTATACCTTATAGCAGCGCATATGACAATGGGGAATTAGAAAAGAGGAAAAGAAATCTATTGCTGTCATCTGATTGATTCCTGCAAAATACCTGCCGCCGGCAGCCAAACTCTGTTTATAAAAATCAATCATTACCTTTCTTTTACAGAAAAAAGGAACCACATTTCTGTGATTTCTCAAGAGACGCGAACCGGATTTGAACCGATGATCAGGGTGCTGCAGACCGTTAGGTCTGGTCCCGGAAAGCCACATAAAACCTGCTCTTTTTCCATACGTTTGGGGCTCTGGTGCACTATTGGTACATTATCCTGACATAGAACAGCTTTATCAATGCTGCTCTTCGTTAATAAAAGTATATAGTGCTTCGATACCTCTATCCATCTCAGCTTCGCATGCCTGACACAAATATTCATTTGTCTCCAAATATAATCTTGTTTCCTCATCATTCAGCAGCTTAAACAACTCAGTTCCCATCAATTTCCTGTATGCTGCTTCCTGGTTCAGCTGATATTTACTCATTAAAAAACGAGTCAATGCAACGACACTTAGTCCGATTGTAGTCTCAATTTTGCTTTCGCTCATAAAACTATCTCCATTCAATACGAATTATTTTCTTAATGATCCGATCAGCTACTTCCTGTTTCCCGATATAATACTGAATTCCAAGATTTTCCGTTTCAAGATTATTCAATAATATACGTTTGGCTTCCTGCGATCCTCGTTTGCCATACAAACCATCCTGATATGCCTTTAAGCACAAGGCTGTATCGTCATCTGCTGTCGGTCCGATTACCATATCATATGTATGGGGCACTCCTCCCTGTTCCCGACACATAAGGATAAAATCAAGCCATTCAACATCTGCATTTTCAAACACTTTGATTGATAAAGATTTTATGATTGCCTCATCCAAATGGATTTCGTACAAGTATTCACAAAATGCCTGTTCATCTTTATTACGGCTTCTCCGAACCGCTTCCCGGTATTTCTTGTGCATCATGCCTATAGCCTGGCTGCGGGTCACTGCCATATAAAATCCCCTGCCGAAATCTTTTCTGCCGCGGCCAAGAGAGACATCCACCTTCCCGATCTCGGAAATCGTTCCATGATATAATACCAATTTAATTTGATGATACATACTGATCAATTTCCTCCGCCATTTCCCACCCAGTCAAACTATCAAATACGTCCGGGCATTCCGATATATAGTTCAAAATGTCATACTTCGCATCCAGTTTAAGAAAATCCTCTGTAGAAATGTGATTCTTCCTGCAATAATTCTCAGACACCAGATACATTAAGAAAATTGTATTGTTTAATCTCTTATCTGACAAATCGCTCACCTCATTACATAAAGCAAATCGCATATATCTAAATATATTATACACACTTGTTCTATTTCATACAACTCTTTCCCCAAAATTCGTCCTTGCTCGAATGGCTTCATGTATTGGGTGTAAAAATATCA
>JALETS010000114.1 GCA_022781395.1 Lachnospiraceae bacterium
AAAAAGCAGAATCTGATAGAGACGATTCGAATGGAGACGATGTAAGTTCCGGTATGGATACCATGAAGGGGCAATACATTTTATGTTGCAGATATCTTGACAAGAAATGGCAGTTAGAGTAGACTAACATGTGATAAAAAAATATCAATAAGAAAGCTGGAAGCTGCCATATGACTTTAGATAAGATAGCAATCGGTAAAGAAGTTAAGATTATAAAAGTAGGCGGAGAAGGAGAACTTAGAAACCGTTTGTTGGATATGGGGATTATTCCCAAAACGGTTGTCAAGGTTCAGAAAGTAGCGCCCATGGGAGATCCCATAGAGATTCACTTGAGAGGCTATGAGCTTACCATACGTAAAGAGGATGCCGGGAAGATAGAGGTGACGGAATTATGATATATGCACTGGTAGGTAATCAGAATTGTGGTAAAACAACCTTATTTAACCAGCTCACGGGTTCCAATCAGCATGTGGGAAATTTCCCGGGTGTAACAGTGGATTCTAAGATGGGTGAGATTCGCGGTGAGAAGGGTGACGCGGTGGTGGACCTTCCGGGTATCTATTCCATCAGGCCATATACTAATGAAGAAATTGTGACCCGGAGTTTTATCCTGCAGCAAAAGCCGGACGGCATCATTAACATTGTGGATGCTACCAATATTGAGAGAAATCTATATCTGACCCTGCAACTTCTGGAGATGCGTATCCCGATGGTCATTGCCCTGAATATGATGGATGAAGTGCGGGGGAATGGTGGTACGATTGATCTTGAGAAGATGGAAACGCTGCTGGGGGTACCCGTGATAGCGATCAGTGCCGTGAAGAATGAGGGAATCGATGATTTGATCCGTGCAATGCGTGAAACAGCAAGAAAGCGCAGTTATCCGAAGGTAATGGACTTTTGCGAAAAGGGACCTGTACATAGATGTATTCATGCTGTCAGCCATCAGGTGGAAGATCATGCAGAGCGGATTGGCATGTCTCCAAGATTCGTGGCAACAAAGATCGTGGAAGGTGATAAGGATATTATTGACAGGCTGGATTTATCAGAGAATGAGATGGATCTGATGGAACATAGTATTGTCGAGATGGAACGGGACAGCGGCCTTGACCGTAATGCAGCGCTGGCAGATATGCGTTATACGTTCATTGAGCGGGTATGTACGCAGGCTGTTATCAAGTGCAAGGAGAGTAAAGAGCATAGAAGAAGCGTACAGATGGATAGTATCTTAACGAATAAATATCTGGCTATTCCTGTATTCCTTCTGATTATGCTGCTGGTGTTCTGGCTGACCTTTGGCGTCATCGGAAGTGCATTGAGTGATTTAATGAGTGTGGGAATAGATGCCCTATCCGGCATTACCGATAAGGCGCTCATTCAATATGGAATTAATCCGGTGGTGGAAAGTCTTGTGATAGACGGTATATTTGCCGGTGTGGGAAGCGTGTTAAGCTTTCTGCCCATTATTGTTGTTTTGTTTTTCTTTCTGTCTATTCTTGAGGATTCAGGGTATATGGCGAGAATTGCCTTTGTGATGGACAGGCCGCTTCGTAAGATCGGACTATCGGGTAAAAGCTTTGTTTCCATGCTGATTGGGTTTGGCTGCAGCGTACCGGCGGTTATGTCCACAAGAACTTTATCCTCAGAGAGAGATAAGCGAATGACGATTATGCTGATACCTTTTATCAGTTGTTCAGCGAAGATTCCCATTTATGCCCTGTTTGCGGCTGCGTTCTTTCAGAAGCATCAGGCGCTTGTAATGATGGGAATGTACCTGCTTGGATTATTGGTCGGACTGGTATGTGCGCTGATTTTAAATAAGACGCTGTTTCATGGAAAGCCTATGCCTTTTGTGATGGAGCTTCCCAATTACAGATTTCCGTCAGCTAAGAGTGTCCTTTTGCTGATGTGGGATAAGGCAAAGGATTTTATTCAGAGGGCCTTTACGGTGATTTTCTTAGCTACACTAATTATCTGGTTCTTACAAACCTTTGATACCAGATTAAATGTAGTGACTGATTCTGCAGACAGTCTGCTGGCTTTGATCGGTAAATGTATTGCACCTGTCTTTACTCCGCTTGGATTTAATGACTGGAGGGTGGCAACGGCTTTGATCAGTGGCTTTACAGCGAAGGAAGCGGTAGTCAGTACGCTCAGTGTGCTGACCGGTACAACCATGTCTAACTTAGGGGAGACTCTTGGAACGATCTTTACCCCGCTTACAGCATTCAGTTTTCTGGTATTTACTTTGTTGTATACACCTTGTGTGGCAGCGGTGGCAACGATTAAACGGGAGATGAATTCTGTCTGGAAGACGATAGGTATCGTTCTGATGCAGTGTGGTGTGGCATGGTTGGTGGCATGCCTGTTATACCAGATAGGCAGAATGATTCTGTAGGACAGAGTGCCTATAGATTATAATATGAATAATCAAGTGGAAATCAGCATAGAAATATGAATTTCCACTTGATTTTTTATTTGGATGATAGTATGATAAATAAAAGGAAAACGTTTTCCGATTAGCCGGGGTAAGATTATGGGAGGTATTTTATGGATTTTAATGCAGTATATCACAGAGCAAATGACAACTATTGTTATCCGTTGGATGAAGATCAGTTGATCATCAATATTAAGACGGGATATGATGTAAAATATGTAAATCTGATTCAGGGAGATCCGTTTAAGGCAGGTATTCTGGGCGGTGGCGAGAACTGGAGCGGTGATGCAATCAATATTCCTTTTAAGAAGAGATTAAAGAACCAGCTCTGGTGGACTACTACGGTAAAACCGGAGTTTAAGAGACTGAAATACTATTTTGAATTACAGACAGAGGATGAGAAGTGGTTTTATTTTGAGGATGGATTTGTATCGGAAGCACAGATGCAGTTAGAAGGAAGAAGCCGTCAGTGCTTTGTTTTTCCATGGATGAATCCCGCGGATATACCTGTGACACCGTCATGGGTAAATGATACAATCTGGTATCAGATTTTCCCGGAAAGATTCTGTAACGGAGATCCTTCAATCAATCCGGAGGGAACCCTTCCCTGGCGTAACAGGGGTTCGGTAACCAATGAGGAGTTTTTCGGCGGTGATTTGCAGGGAATTATCAATAAACTGGATTATATTAAGGATCTGGGTGTGTCCGGTCTGTATCTGACGCCAATCAATGAGGCACCTTCATCCCATAAATATGATACAACAGATTATATGAAGATCGATCCCCATTTCGGTTCTGAGGAAACCATGATTCGGCTTGTTCAGGAAGCTCATAACAGAGGAATCAGAGTGATGCTTGACGGTGTGTTCAACCATTCCGGCAGATTGTTTGCGCCATGGCTGGATGTGAAGGAGAAGGGACCGCAGTCCGAATACTGGGACTGGTTTATGATAAATGAATGGCCCTTTAAGCCGGAGGGCGGATGTGCTCATGCCAAGCAGTACTATACCTTTGCATTCTTTGACAGCATGCCGAAATTGAATACCAATAATCCGAAAGTACGGGAATATCTGATCGGCGTATGTGAGAATTGGGTCAGAAATTATGATGTGGACGGTATCAGACTGGATGTGGCGAATGAGATATCCCATGCCTTCTGTAAAGAACTTCGTTCTCATCTTAAAGCGATTAAGCCGGATATCTATATTCTGGGAGAAATCTGGCATGATGCGATGCCATGGCTAAGAGGAGATGAATTTGACGCAGTCATGAACTATCCGCTCGGAGAGAGTATCAAGGACTTCTGGATTGATAAGAGCCTGAGAAATGAGGATTTTGAATATACGATCAATCGATGCTATACAGGATATATGCAGCAGACGAATGATGTATTATTTAATCTTTTGGATTCTCATGATACGAAGAGATTACGCACGGATGTCAAAAATCTGGATGAATATTTCCAGCAGTTAGCAGTACTGTTTACCATGCCGGGTTCGCCTTGCATTTATTATGGTACGGAGATTGCCATGGAAGGAGGTCATGATCCGGACTGCCGTCGGTGTCTGCCCGGGGAGGATATTGATA
>JALETS010000123.1 GCA_022781395.1 Lachnospiraceae bacterium
GGATTCATCCGTGGAATAGATTACCTGCTCTATCTTCGAAAAATCCTGTTCAATGAACCTCTTGGTCTGATCCGTCAAACGAACAGCTGCCGGATATTTCACACCGATCCATTCCGGTGAAAGACCATTCAATCTGCCATAAGTGTCCAACATTACATCAAAATTCGTATATCGGTCTCTCCGAACAATATAACCGGTATATGCATTCTTTTCATTATAGGAATCAATATTGACACGGTTTATACCCCTGTCTACTGTTTCCATCATCAGATAGACACCCTGATACTCATAATGTCCGTCCTTTTCCAGTATCACTTCACAGTACCGGCTGTCCGGCGCCATAACACTTCCGCCGATTTCCGACGCAATACGGTAGGGAAGGTAATTCCTGAGCATGCTCTTATCTGCCATACTGCCATTTAGTATCCAGGAATCTCCTTCACCCATACCAAGAATCTCAGTTTTATTTTCCAGACCATCTGTCTGCACCATCTTCATAAGATATTGCGGTTTATCATAAGAGAAAGAAGTATGTCCTCTTTTCTTAATCTCCATATTGCTCGTATACACCGGCGTATCCGTCAGGCAGTTATATTCTTTTCCCGAATCCAAGATACGTATTGTACCACTTGTATAAGGTTCTACGCTCGCATCTACCACTTCCGTACTGTTCTCAAAGCTTTTATACTGGGTAATTTCCCCTTCAATGGAAAGGATCACTATCGGAAGATTCGTATGAAATCCCTCTTCTACGGTAAAGTCTTCGGATATGTACAGCAACGGGTCCTCTGTCTGCGTATCTGCCAGCAGCGTCTGATAGACACCCTCACTATTTTCCAGTTCAGAAGGATTCATTCCTCTACGCAATGCCGTTAGACAGTAGAGAAGCATAATACCTGTCAGTCCAACGCCAAGCATCATCCATATGCCTTTTCTACGCGACATATTCTGCCTCCCTACTGATTTATTTCATCATCCTGTCTGACAAGGCTGACTGAGTGTATACCCTCTGTACCGGAAATCTGTTTCACACAATTGCCGTTTACTTTTTCCGCTTTCTTCAAAAGCACTTCAGAAATCTCATAAATCATTTCTACCCTGTCTGCTTCCACGTTCTGCACTCGGAGAACCGCCTTCCCTTGAAACAGTGAGGTCATCATGCTTTCCACAGTCTCCATTGCTCCGGTATCCAGCTTCATCACAACAAGAATCCTTTCATTATCCTTCACAAATCCGAAAAGAATCAGAAACATAAAGATTATAAAAGTTCCTATTCCCGCAATCAGATAATCGGATACACCGCAACAGATTCCCACCGCAATCGACCAGAAAATATAGGCTGTATCGCGAGGATCTTTTATTGCTGTACGGAACCGAACGATGGAAAGTGCTCCGACCATACCAAGGGAAAGCGCAATGTTATTACCTATTACATTCATTACCAGTGTGGTCACCAATACCAGCATAACAAGCGATACATTAAACCGCTGGCTGTAAACTGCGCCCGAATGGGAAATCCTGTAGGATGTATAGATTAATATACTGATAATACATGCTGCCAGGAAATTAATCACCACATCCGTAAGGGTAAGTGCTCCCGAAGTTGTCATCAGACTGTTGTACAAAAATTCTTTCATAGTTTTATATCCTCCCTCTTTTGGAAATACTGCGTGCTCTGCAATACTTGCTGTTTGATATCTGCATTTTATCTGACTGATTCAGAATATTTTTAATATGGGTAAAAAGAAAACCGTTATACTTAACCTCCATGGTTACCGAAGCCGCATCACTGACCGGATACAGCATCAGGTTTTCTTCAAACAGGTTGTAATTCAGTTCGGTAGCCCTTAGGTTTCTGTCAAAAGTAATCCTGATATCATTTGTTTCTGCACAAAATGCCATTCTGTCATATTCTACGATGCACCTGGGCCTATAGCACTTCATAACCATCATAGTATACAACGTTTGAGCAATTGCCTCGTTTCGCGTCATCAGAAAGGTATAGTCTCCGCGGATCATCCTTTCGGCTTCTTCACGATTCAGCAGCAAAGACCGTTTTCGCT
>JALETS010000172.1 GCA_022781395.1 Lachnospiraceae bacterium
CTGATGTTCACACGTCGTTTCCGGTATCTACCAGACATTATTGCTTGTACAGTGACTTGTCGTCAGTTTCCTAACTTGACATTCGCTCCACGGAAAACCTGCCACGAAGGCAGCAACCTCACGCTTCATAGCTATCATGCCACAGCAATGACTAGTATATATGATGTTTCGTATAAAAGCAATAGGAGATTTTTAAAAAAGATTGTTTTTTTTTCAATACAATCCATGGCCTCTTATGAGTTGTTTCCACTCTAAAAGTATGATATACATATTATATAGAAGAAACACAACGAGGAGATACTATATGTGGATTGCAGATAACTGGAAAGACTATGAAGTAATAGATACCTCAAACGGCGAAAAACTGGAACGCTGGGGCGATTACCTACTGGTGCGCCCTGACCCACAGGTCATCTGGAATACGCCAAAGAAACATAAAGGCTGGCACAAAATGAATGGTCATTACCACAGGAGTTCCAAAGGTGGCGGCGAATGGGAATTTTTTGATCTGCCTAAGGAATGGCAGATTCATTATAAAGAACTGACCTTCAATCTGAAGCCTTTCAGTTTCAAGCATACAGGTCTTTTCCCGGAGCAGGCAACTAACTGGGATTGGTTTTCTTCTATAATAAAGGAAGCTCACAGACCTGTTAAAGTTCTGAATCTGTTCGCCTATACCGGCGGGGCTACCCTCGCCGCTGCAAAGGCCGGTGCCAGTGTTACCCACGTAGATGCCTCCAAAGGTATGGTGACCTGGGCCAAGGAAAATGCTGTTGCTTCCGGCCTGGGGGATGCCCCCATCCGCTGGCTGGTGGATGACTGCGTTAAATTCGTAGAACGGGAGATCCGTCGCGGCAACACCTACGACGGCATTATCATGGATCCTCCCTCATATGGCCGCGGACCCAAAGGAGAAATCTGGAAGATAGAAGAAAGCATCTTCCCCTTCCTTGAGCTTACCGCTCAGATTCTGTCGAAAGATGCTTTGTTTTTCTTAATAAACTCCTACACTACCGGGCTGCAACCGGCTGTATTATCCTATATGATTCAGACCGTTATCGTGCCGAAATTCGGCGGCCACGTAGAAGCCTCTGAAATCGGTCTTCCGGTCAGTTCAAACGGGTTGGTTCTGCCCTGCGGTGCTTCCGGACGTTGGATACACTGAGCCGCTACGACATAACTGCTGCTATGAAAATAATCGCAATCCAGAATAGAAATACTAACGCCAGCATAATGGCATAGAAAATCAGGTATGCTTTAAAAAAGTTAGACTTACTCTTCTTCTCCGTCTTACTGAAAGCAAACACGAACATCATAATAATATTTACACACGGAATCATCATCAGCACAAGCGCCAGTACCCACTCACCGATCTTAACCGGTTCTTCCAGTTCCAGTTGAGAATCATGATACGGATTCATCTGCTGATAGGGCTGATAATTATTATAATTGTTATAGTTCTGATAGTTGCTTCCTGTGTAATCACCGTTGTAACCGGTATTCTGATATGTATTACTCTGATATCCTGTATTATCCTGATAATTATTCTGGTTTGTCTGTTCTGTCGACTGTTGATTCTGTTCCTGTCCCGTTATATCATTCTGATTCGGATACATATTATTTCCGTCCATTTGTCCTCCATTCTGAAGCAGTTTCTTAGAAAGCTTCTTTCCTCTTACGTCTCTATTGATTACATAAGTGAACTACTTGGCTATTGTATCATAATATTCCCCACTCGTGTAGTACCTGCTGATAAAATGGGAAAAATCTTGCCTGCATGTTGTCTTCGAAATAAACACAGGGTATTCGATTGGGGAAATACAGATACATCCGAACACAAAAGACAATACATAACACCACCGCTGTCAGAATAAGCAAGCTCTGTATTCCCTTTACCTTTCTTCCCAGAAAATAACGGTTCACAACAAAATAAACCGCTATCACGGCAATCAGAAAAATAACCGGATTCATCTCCCATGCCTGCTGCCATCTACCGGTTATCAAATATCCCAATGCACGGGTAAGTCCACAGCCCGGACAGGGAAACCCTGTTATGATAACTACAGGACAGAATGCATGAAAGATTAAATTGACCACTATCATATATAACAGGAAAAGCACCACAGCTATCCCATACTCTCTTATGTCCATCCAAAGCCGTTCTGCGACTTCTTTCACATATTTTCTCATCCCGTCTCCATTCCGAAGTCTTCAAAGCAGCAACTGCCTTTCCGGCATCCCAATAGCCATACCGGCTATACCTTTATGCTACCCTTGCTTTACAATCTTAATAATACGGCTGGTTCCGAGTCTGTCGGCTCCCAAGGAAAGGAACTTCTCTGCGTCTGCCATAGATGCAATACCGCCGGCTGCCTTGATCTTCACATCAGCTCCCACATGCTTTGCAAAAAGCTCCACATCCTCAAAGGTTGCACCGGCAGTAGAAAATCCGGTTGATGTCTTGATATAATCGGCGCCTGCATTGGTCACTACTTGACACATCTTTATCTTTTCTTCCTCCGTGAGAAGACAGGTTTCGATGATAACCTTCAGTATTTTGCTGCCGCAAGCCTTTTTCAGAGTACGTATTTCTTCCTCCACCGCATCAAATTTTCCGTCTTTGACCCAACCGATATTAATTACCATGTCTATTTCATCTGCACCGTTTGCCAGTGCATCCTTCGTTTCAAATTCCTTACAGGCGGTAGTCGCATAGCCATTAGGAAATCCAATCACAGTACAGACCGCCATCTTATCCTGTACATAATCCTTTGCCTGTTTTACATAGGCTGCCGGGATGCATACCGATGCCGTCCCATAGGTCATGGCATCATCACAAATCTGCTTAATCTCCTCCCAGGTTGCCGTCTGTGCCAACAGCGTATGATCTACATGCTTCAATATTTCTTTGCTGTCCATCCTCGTACCTCTCTTATCTCCCGGTATGGTCATCCTTACCATACAGTCATTCTGTCTGTTCTATCCTAACATTATTATAGGAAGAAAGAAAGTCTCTTTTTCACAAAACCCTACCCTATAGGGAGACTATTATTCCAATTGTTCCTTTATAATCTTCCACTGCTCCACCAATCTCTCTAGAGAAAATGCAGCATTGGCCGGACTGGTGGAAGGAAGCTTCACAATTTTCCGTCCATTCCTCGGATAAATATACTTCTGATATAATTCATAGGATTTGCTGCCATTTGCATAAACCGCCCGTATCTGTGCACTCTCAAAAACGGGCGTCAGATCATTGGGCACCACATTCTGGATACTGGCATCGGAAGAACCTGTAATATCACAACTCCCGATCACATCCCACACGGCAACATGATGCTCCAGAAGCATCGTCTTTTTCTCTTCAATCGTCCCCGGCACCGGACAGTCCAAAAGACATGCCATCACTTTCCAGAAACGATTCTGCTTATGCCCATAGAAAAATTGCTGTTCCCTTGACTTCACGGAAGGAAAGCTACCCAGAATAAGGATTCGAGATGCTTCATCATATAACGGCGGAAACGGATGCTCTATCATACCTGTACCCTTTCTTCTCATTACTCCAGACTTCTCATCCACTTTTTCCTGCGGAATATCACAGCTGAGATCAGCAGTCTGATCACCTCTTCTAATGATAACACAAAATATACATAAGGGATTTCCAATTTCCACACAAATGCAGCCAGAAGTCCTAACGGCACACCAAAAATCCAGGTTCCGATCAGATCGATCCACATCACATACTTCGTCATACCGCCGCTTCTGATAATGCCTCCGCCCAGAATCATATTCTGTACCTTAACCGGTGAGATAATAGCAAACGCAATCAAAATCTGATAGGAAACTGCCTGTATCTGTGGAGCCACATTATAAATCGCTACATAATATCTGCCAAGCAGAATCAGAAGGAGTGATAAGATCACAGAACCTGCCAGACCGCATTTCATCAGTTTCTTGGAATCTCCATATGCTTTTTCATAAGCTTCTTTACCAAGAGACTTACCGATCATAATACCTGCTGCCTGAGCAATTCCGCTAAGTGCACCGATTATCAATCCCTGCACCGGCCCTGTCATCGTCATTGCCGCACAAGGATCGGTTCCCATGTTGCCGTAAATTGCCGCATATACATTTTCGCCCAGACTCCACCCAAACTCACATACCAGAATAGGTGCCAGGATTCCGATATACTGTTTTCTGCCCACTCCACTCAGACGGAGATCAAACGCTAACCTGATATTTTTCCTATGAAGCTGCCACAGGAAAATACACAAAGTCAGTATACAGGATCCTACCTGTGCTATCACACTGGAAACGGCAGCGCCTCTTACACCCATAGCCGGGCAGCCAAGCTTACCAAAAATGAGCAGATAATTCAGTCCTGTATTCAGAATTACCGACAGAAAGCTTGCCATCAACGGAACCACTGCTGCATCCACACACCGAAGAAGTACTGCCATCATAGTTGTCAATGCCATCGGAATAAAAGAGTAGGAATATATGCGAAGATAATCAACTGCCAGTGCACCAGTTCCATTGTCCTTTGTATAAAGCGACATGATCGGTCCCGGACACAGATTGCATACCGTCATAAAAAGAACCGCAATCAAAGTACATACCAGCAGATTGACATGATAACTTTTCGCCAATTCTTTCTCATTCTTCTGCCCTACATACTGAGCAATCATGATTCCTGCCGCCACAGCTACCGCGCCCAGTACCACCGAATAGATGGAGGCAAACTTGCCACCCAGCCCGATTCCGGCAATACTGTCACTTCCCAGCTGTCCAATCATAATCTGATCGATCATACTGAATGAAGACTGCAGCAAAGACTGTAACGTAACAGGCAGGGCAATGCTTACTAACGCACCGCGAAATGTGTTTTCACTTTGAATGGAACGATCGCTCTGTAATGCTTTATTTTCCTGTTTCGTGTTCATAAATGGTCTCCTCTCTTACACTATCCCTAATTATCAGCTGCACCGGCAGTATCTGCATAGTTGCTTCACAGCTTCCCTCTTTCAGATTCTGTATGGCCTTGACTGCCGCACATGCACGCTCCGCCGCATCCTGACCGACCGTAGTAAGGCGTGGATGACAATTCTCACACAATGCATTATTATCAAATCCGATTACCGAAATATCCTCCGGTACCGATATCCCCCGCTCCTGCAGAAAATGCATCATCTCGATCGCATAAACATCTGAAACTGCAAAAATTGCACTATGGCTAAGTATCATCTGCAAATGTTCATCATAAAAATGCTTTCTGGCTTCTCTTTGCATCGGTATCTGTAAAAAGGAAAGTTCTCCCTCCTCAAGTCCCGCACCGCAGCCTTCAATTCTTTCCCTGTCCATACAGGTATAGTTGTCAGCAATACAGAGCACCTTCTGATGACCCATCCGGTACAGATACTCTCCTACCTGACGTCCCCCATCATAGTTATCTATGGTAAGATTGCATATTTTCTCCGGATTCTCAAAAAATCCGTCATACACTACAAAAGGAATATGCATCTTCTCCCGCAGCTTCTGATAATCTGCTTCACAGAAACCGATCAGCACCATACCGTCCATATTCCACATGGAAGCCAACCGTACCACCTCATTCCAATCCGTGGTTGCCTTTACCATCATAAAATAGCCGTTCTTCTCCAGTTCAAACATTAGGGCATTCAGAGATGATGCCACAAAGGCATCCTCCAGTACCTTTCCTTCATACTTCATATGATCATTGACCACAACACCAATGATGCGCGAATCATTCTGGGATAATAAAATTCCCGCCATACTGGGAATATACTGCCGCTCCTCTAATAATTCCTGCACCCTCTTCACTGTCTCATCCGAAATCTTCTTCGTCTTGCCATGAATCACGTTGGAAACCGTTGCACTGCTCAGCCCAAGTTCTTCGGCAATATCTGCAATTCTCACTCGTTGTGCCATACCAATACCCATACCTTTCTCTCAACCGGTAAATATTTACGTATACTACATACGCATTGTACCCGGCATCAATGTGTTTTTCTGTATCTTAAGTGTAATTGTAAAACAGCGCAAACACAATAGGTTAAACGCGTAACCCATTACAAAAATCAAAGGGTTGATGGCAGCCTTTTTTATGAATAATAACAA
>JALETS010000190.1 GCA_022781395.1 Lachnospiraceae bacterium
TATTGAGGCTTGGCCGTATCGAATTCGATTTTTTCACGAATCTTCTTGATGTGTACCGTAACCGTAGCAATATCTCCTATAGAATCCATATCCCAGATTTCCCGGAAAAGCTCTTCCTTAGAATACACATGATTCGGATTCTCTGCCAGGAAGGTTAACAGATCAAATTCCTTAGTGGTAAAAATCTTCTCTTCGCCATTCACGTAGACTCTTCTGGCCGTCTTGTCTATCTTAAGTCCCCGGATTTCAATAATATCGTTAGTCTTCTGATTGCTGCCTACCAGTCTGTCATAACGCGCCATATGTGCTTTCACTCTGGCAACCAGCTCTGAAGGACTGAATGGCTTGGTCATATAATCATCCGCACCCAGTCCAAGACCTCTGATCTTATCTATATCATCCTTCTTGGCCGATACCATTATAATCGGAATATTCTTCTCCTCACGAATTCTCTTGCAGACCTCAAAACCATCGATTCCGGGCAGCATCAGATCCAGAATTACCAGATCAAAATCTCCGGACAATGCCGTTTCCAATCCTTTGTCGCCGGTATTCTCTATGGTTACCTCAAAATCACTTAACTCCAGATAATCTTTCTCTAAATCTGCAATCGCTTCTTCATCTTCTACAATCAATATTTTACTCATAATACGAATCCTTTCCACGCTACTGTATTATCATTATCATACCATCTCATTATTGATCTATTATATTGTCACTCTATCACACTATCGTTCAAGTTCATTCTCATTACTTTCTCGGCTTTATGTTTCCGGCGGTGCCTGATATTTTCGGATTACAAAGTGCATACAGGTTCCTTCGTTCTCCTTACTGGTCGCCCAGATATAACCACCGTGGTCTTCTATTATCTTCTTCACAATAGATAATCCAATGCCGCTTCCTCCCTTAGAAGAATTTCGGGAAGCATCTGTCCGGTAAAAACGCTCAAAGATATTCGGCAGATCCTTGGCAGCTATGCCCTTGCCGTTATCCTCGATTTCCACTCGTATAGAATCTACTTCATCCAGGATGCGGATATCAATGACACCTTTGGCTTTATCCAGATATTTTACACTGTTACCAATAATATTATTGATTACACGTTTCAGCTGCTCCGGATCAGCTATGATTTGTGTAGATGGCTCCACCAGATCTTCATAGTTAAGCTGGATATTCTTAGATTCCAGATCCAGTCCCACCTCTTCCACACAGTCACCAAAATATTCCGCCACATTGATTCTGCGAAAAGTATAGGGAATACGGTTATTATCGATACCGGAATAGGTAGTCAGCTCATTGATCAGCCTGTCCATATCATTGGCCTTGTTATAGATAGTCTTAATATACTTATCTATTTTCTCCGGTGTATCCGCAACACCATCCATAATGCCTTCCACATATCCTTTGATGGCCGTGATGGGCGTTTTCAGATCGTGGGAAATATTGCTGACCAGTTCACGGTTCTTCTGCTCATGCTCAATCTTTTCATCTGTAGATTCCTTAAGCCGCAGCCGCATGTCCTCATAATTCCGGTAAAGTTCTCCGATCTCTCCTTTTTCATCGGTGGCAAGCATATACTCCAGATTACCTTCCGCGATATTCTGCATTGCCGTATTCAGCTGATTGATCGGATTCAGAATGCCGCTGTAAATCCATCTCGTTAATATAATGCTGGTAAAAACAAGAACAAGAATAAACGCCAGTAACATCTTCTGAAGTGTTGATTTAGAAATAAGGGAACCTACACTTGTTACAATGAAAAAGCTACCCTTGCTTCCGTCCGTAAAAAGGAAGTCAACCTCCTTAACCAGCTTCTTCATATCGTTATAGTAATAACCGGTTTCCGCGTTCGGCATTTCGTTACCATATTCCGGCAGTATGGAAAAAATCCTCTTGGCGAAATTGTGATTGCCTGCATAATATATTTCATTGTCTTTTCGTACAATAATATAAGATGATTTGTTTTTCAAATCAGCCGTAATCTCATCAAGATAGTTCTTGTCCTCCAGCTTCTCCGGCTGTGTCGCAATCTGTTCCTTTACTTCCTCAAGAACTTCTTCTGTCATCTGACTGTAATTTTCTATTGTATAAGTATAAGATGCACTGTCACGATCCAAAATACCGGCTTCCGCATCCTCAATACGGCTTCCTATCACAAGAAATGCCACAATTGTCAATAAAAAGGGCACCAAAATCATAGAAAGTGCTGTTATACCCAGTTTTGTTCTAAACTTCACCGGAATACTTCCTCTCTGTTGTCTGAATCTACCGAAAATATCTTGTGTAAATATTCTATTCAATAATATACCACAATTTACTGCAATAAGAATAAAACATCTCCAATAATCTTATAAAATATTTATAAATTCTCAAATTTGTAATTGACATGATTATGTAATTTGCCTATAATAATTTATGAAAATGATAATCATTACTATTTTCAAAGGAGGTTTCTGATGGCATTAAAATATAGCCGGCAAAGACAAGTCATTAAAGATTTTCTGATGAGCCGCAAGGATCATCCGACTGCTGATGTTGTCTATATGAATGTCAGGCAGGAATATCCGAATATCAGCCTTGGCACGGTATACCGCAATTTAACCCTTCTTGCAGATATGGGAGAGATACAGCGGCTTCGTGTGGGCGACGGTGTTGACCATTTTGACGCGGACATTTCGATACATTATCATTTTATTTGTTCAGAATGTGGGAGTGTTATTGATCTTCAAATGGATAACATCGACAGCATTATCGATATCGCCGGAATGAATTTTGACGGTGAGATTCATGGGCATGTTACCTATTTCTACGGAATCTGCGGTAACTGTCGGCATAAGAGCTTATCATAGTCTCATATGATATAGCTAAAATACGAAAGAGGTACCTATTAAGATGTCTTTCAAAAATTATATGGATACATCTTATATAAAATAAAAAATATATCAAAGAAAAGGAGAATAAGATTATGAAATTTGTATGTCAGGTATGTGGTTATGTTTATGAAGGAGATGCAGCACCGGCAGAATGTCCTGTATGTCATGCACCCGCTTCCAAATTCACAGCACAGTCTGAGGAAAGAACATGGGCAGCTGAGCATGTTGTAGGAGTTGCTCAGGGCGTAAGTCAGGATATCATTGATGACCTCCGCGCAAACTTCAACGGAGAGTGTTCCGAAGTTGGTATGTACCTTGCTATGGCAAGAGTTGCGCACAGAGAAGGTTATCCGGAAATCGGTCTTTACTGGGAGAAAGCAGCTTGGGAAGAGGCTGAACATGCTGCAAAATTTGCAGAATTACTTGGCGAAGTTGTAACAGATTCTACTAAGAAGAATCTGGAGATGAGAGTTGAAGCTGAGAACGGCGCAACAGCAGGAAAGTTTGATCTTGCTAAGCGTGCTAAGGCTGCTAATCTTGAAGCAATCCATGACACGGGTCATGAGATGGCTAGAGATGAGGCGAGACACGGTAAAGCATTCGAAGGTCTTCTTAAGAGATACTTCGGCTAAAAATAAAGAACCCAAAGATAAACGGAGGATGTACCAATGAAAAAATATTTTTGTAATCCTTGCGGATACACTTATGATCCTGAGAAAGGTGACCCGGAACACGGAATTGCTCCCGGAACAGCTTTTGAAGATCTTCCGGATACATGGTGTTGCCCGATATGCGGTGTAACCAAGGATATGTTCCAGCCTTGTATTGACAACTATAACTAAACGGGTATCCCCACAGGCTCCTGCTTGTGGGGATATTTTCTATCTATCCGGTTATATCCCACTCCTGAGACATTCGTGCCTCAACCTTCTTGGCACTCTCTGTAATCGCCAGTCCATCCTGTCCGGTCTCTCTCAGACAGGCAGGGAGCAGCCTGCCAATCCTCTTCATGGAAGCCACCACCTCATCCGGCTCAATGGCACTGCGCACTCCTGCCAGTGCAAGCTGGGAAGCCACGACTGCATTGACTGCACCGGCGATATTCCTCTTAATACAGGGCACCTCTACAAGCCCTGCCACCGGATCACAGGTCAAACCCAGCATATTTTTCAGGGCAAAAGCCGCTGCATGGATGATTTCTTCATTATTGCCATTCTCCAGATAAGTAACCGCGCCTGCTGCCATGGCACTGGCAGATCCAATCTCTGCCTGACATCCGCCTTCCGCACCGGAAATGCTGGCACTGGTAGCTATCACCTCTCCAATACCTCCGGCCACATAGAGAGCTTCTACCATCCGTTCCTGTGATACCTGTCTCTGCTCCTGATAGGTTAGCAGGACAGCCGGTATCACACCACAGGAGCCGGCAGTAGGCATGGCAACAATACGCCGCATACAGGCATTGGATTCTCCCATCTTTACTGCCTTCTCCATAATCTCTGCCAGAAAATCTCCTAACAAGCGGTTTTTCTTTTTCCGATACTGCTCCAGTCTGGCACCATCTCCTCCGGCCAGACCGCTGGCAGATTTTAATTCGGGATTATATGTGCGGTCTGCCTCCTGCATAGCCTCCAGCATAGACTGCATGGTCTGCATGGAATCGTCCTTAGTCACATTCCTCTCCCGCATATCCTCCTGTAAGATAATCTGCCAGAATGGCACCTTCTGCTCCTCTGACAACTCTATGATTTCACTTAATTTAGCAAAACTCATTCTTCTTCTCCTTCTTGCAGACTATAGTAGGTCACTTTCTCTACACCTTCCAAATGCTCCAGCCATTGTATCGATTCTTTGGGAACCTCCTGGTCACATTCAATGACCATAACCGCGTTACCACCCCTGGATGCCCGATATAACTGCATCGTTGCAATATTTACCGACTTGTGCGCCAGCATGCTGGTTACCTCTGCCACATGTCCGGGCTGATCCAGATTATGCACGATCAAAGTCGGATATTCCCCTGAGAAATTAGCCTCCAGACCATCCACACTGGCTATGTTGATCAGCGAACCTCCTATGGATTCACCCACTACCGTAAGTGCTCTTCCATTTACTCCCTCCAAAATCAGTTCTACCGAATTCGGATGCCGCTCTCCCAGATCAATCTTGCCAAATTCCACATGCATACCCGCGGCTTTGGCCAATTCCAGACTTTCAGGAATACGGGTGTCGTCCGGCTTCATTCCTAACAACCCGGCTACAATGGCAAAATGCGTTCCGTGTCCTCTGCCGGTTGCCAGAAAAGATCCGTGCAGCAAAATTTTAACGGACGCAATGGGCTGTCCCATCAGCTTTCTTGTTACGTACCCTATCTTAACCGCACCTGCGGTATGGGAACTGGACGGTCCGACCATAACCGGCCCTATAATATCAAATAAATTCATATACTACCTCCATACAGCCACATCATGGGCTCCTTATACACGTAAATAAAAAAGGTTCGCTCGGCAGCGAAACTTGCAAGAATCTCCTACGTCGATTCTTGTTGGCGTCGCACTACATACGAGCAATTTCCTATCACACAAAACGAAAAAGGCACAGTAAATTATCTACTATGCCTCTTTGCCTTTTCAATATATCATTTTATTCATCAAATGACAAGGCAATGTACAAGGATTACTCTTTCGTAATGAATAACACGCCCAATGTTCCCGGTCCGCAATGGCTGGAAATCACGCCGCCTGCCCTGGTTACCAGAATCTCATCAAAAATCTGCAGCTTCTCAAGATAAGACTGCACGGAAGCAATGACAACCTCATCGCAACCGGAATGGGTTATAAAGACCCGGTCTTTTTTTGCTTCTTTCAATTCTGCTTCCATATCATGAACATAGGAAAGAATCACGTGATCAATTTTTCCTCTGTATTTCCTGGAAGCCTCCATCCGTCCATTCTCTACAACTATCTTCGGATGAAGTTTTAGCGCACTTCCTGCCAGTGCTGCCACGCTGCTGCATCTGCCTCCTCTGTGAAGATAGGTCAAAG
The DNA here is from genome assembly GCA_022781395.1 of Lachnospiraceae bacterium. GTDB lineage: Bacteria > Bacillota > Clostridia > Lachnospirales > Lachnospiraceae > UBA3282. The sequence continues at coordinate 5,918 of JALETS010000190.1, forward strand.
TATCCACGACGAAGCTGGCGCGTACAAGAGGCTTTAGCTTTTCTATTTCTTCTGCAATTTCTTTTCCCTTTAAACCATTTTGTGCAAAAATAGCCGCTTCTATTACAAGATGTCCGATTCCGGTGGACAGATTAGCAGAATTAATGACCGTTACCAGGTGTTCTGCTTGCAGCTCTGCCACCGCCAGCCGCATCACATTGCCGGATGTAGACATTTCATCAGAAATGGAAAAACACACGATTTCTCTTTCTTCCTCCACATAAGGCTTCATAAGCTCCATCGCTTCCGTTAAGGATGGAGCTGAGGTCTTAGGTGTAGTCTTATGCGCATCTGACCATTCGTATATTTTATCCGGTGTAATAGTCCTTCCGTCCAGATACTCCTCTTCTCCCAGAAGAACATGAAGCGGCAGGATGGATATATCATATTTTATAAGCAGATCCTGCGATAGATCACA